>NZ_JBHLWL010000061.1:75516-203600 GCF_042432965.1 Paracerasibacillus soli
TCCCTTGAAGGAAGCTATTGAAATAGTAAAAGATACAAAATATAGAACCACTATCCACTCCGACCAAGGATGGCATTACCAACATAAAAAATGGGTAAAAACACTTAAAGATAATAAGGTTTTTCAAAGCATGTCAAGAAAAGGAAACTGTTTAGATAATTCACCAATGGAAAACTTTTTTGGTTTACTAAAACAAGAGATGTATCATGGAGAAGCACGATGTTCATTTGAAGAACTAAAAGCCAAAGTTGAAAGATATATCAATTACTATAATAACAAACGAATAAAGCAAAAACTGGCTGGTATGAGTCCGATACAATATCGTCTACACATCAGCCAATTAGCTGCTTAATATAAACTCCAACTTATGGGGGTCACATCAGAACCGTCCCCATGTTTCATGTCACTTTTATCGTGTGCTTATTTTTTGTTAAAATATAGAGAGTAACATTTAATTTGATGAATAGAGGTAACTATGATGTCAACTATTTTTAGAGAAGAAGGTTTTGATGAATTTACTGTCATACAAGCAACTGAAAGTGAAATTTCTTCTATCACTAACCTATTAAAGGAGACTGCAAAGTGGATTCAGGAGAAGGGGATCAATCAATGGAGTTATTTACTTTATGGGAATGGAGATGGTGAAATAATAAAGGATATTAAGTTAGGAAAAACTTATATTGTAAAAGATAAACATGGAAAGTTCGCTGCAACATTCAATATTTCACCCCAACAAAACGATTGGGATATTGATATGTGGGGAAAAAGGACAGACCATGCTTATTATATTCATCGATTAGCTGTAAGTGGAGATTATCGTCGTCAGCAAATTGGCAAGCGTTTACTGCATTGGATAATAAAAAACAGCGATGGAATAATTCGACTTGACTGCGTTGCCCATAATACTGTTTTGAATAAATTTTATCAGGATACTGGATTTGCACTAATTGGATTTCGTGGAGAAGGTGATGATACATATTCCTTATATGAAAAATGTTAGATGGGAGGTATATTAAGATAATGCAAAAACTACAGTTTGAACAAGCATGGGATCGTACTTTATCAGATAAGGATCGCAAGATGATCACAGCATTATTTAAAGAAACAAGCACATCATACAATGAGGAAATTCACTTCACTCCCGTATGGCAAGCGAAAAACTATAAGGGCGAGTTACTCATCACCGTTATCATGCATAATTACCAATCTGAACCGCTAAGAATAATTGAACAACCTTTTATAATAACGTATCAGAAGGAAAAAATTGCTGAGAATATATTTTCTCTACCTTTTAAAATAGATGCAAAAACGAGTATGCCATGGACATTTATCTTTCCTACCGGTAGTTTTGTCGGATTTGAAGATTTAGTAGAAGATGGATTAGCTAGCAATAGGGAATTACGTTTATTGATGAAAGAACCAAACCGTCTGTAAACCCTTCTATTTTGGCTTAATTTATACTAATGCTGGCATTTCGTATAGAAGAATTGCTCCTATGGGACCGGTTTTATCTTTTTAACTACTTCCGATCTCAATGGAGCAACCTTCTTACCTATATTTCGTATTACTCTTCTATGCCTAAACCTTCGTTGCTTCAAAAGTAATAATTTCAGTATTTGTATCTGGATATTTACCTTCACAGTAATCAGCGGATATGATGATATTATCAAATCCTACCTTTTCAAGAATTAATTTAAATTCCTCAACCCCATACCATCGTAAAGGAAAATGCTCTAATTCTGTTTCTATTAAACTTCCATTGCGCCATCTTTCATATTTACCAAGAGATACCGTATATTGATGAACATAATTAATTTCGACATTTACCGATTCCATCGTTATCATATCACCATTTGCACATTCCCATATCTTCGTACTCGTTTCTCCCACTTTAAAATCCTCTTGTACGATTAAATCTACAATGAATTTACCACCTTTATTGAGATGACGATAAAAGTTTTTTAACGCTTTAAGTGATTTTTCCCTTTCAGACAGTAGCAAAAAGGAACCTGTAGGCAAAATAATCGCACTGTATTGCCTTTCCATAGAAAAGCTTTCCATATCAGCTTCAATAAGTTTCGGAGCCAGCCCTCTTTTTTTACAGTTTTTCTTACATAACTGTAGCATTTCCGAGGAACTATCGAATCCTTCAACAGAAAGCCCATTTTCTAAAAGCGGGATAAGTATTCGTCCTGTCCCTGTAGCAGGTTCCAAAATTGTCCCCTTACAATCTTGTAACTTGTTCAAATAAAATTCTACATCTCCAAACGAGTGCCCAATTGGTTTATCTAAATCATATACTTCAGCAGAAAGCTTGTGATAAAAACTTGCCATGATTTCACCCCCTCGTATAAATATCGTGTTACACATGCTTTGCATTTCAATAATTAATTTACCATTAAAGCATCCTTTAAAAAAGTATTTTTAAAAAATAGGGTGAGAGAGGAATAATCACGGTATATCTTCGAGGAAAAGTAGGGGGAATCTACCGTGAGGAGGGCTGTCTCGGTTCATAATCGGGGAAAGGCGGAGGGATTATACCGAGAGAGGGCCTGTCTCGGCGCATTATCAAGCAAAAGCGGAAGCAATCTACCGAGAGAGAGCCTGTCTCGGCGCATTATCAAGCAAAAGCGGAGGATATATACCGAGAGAGAGCCACTCTCGGCGCATAATCAAGCAAAAGCGGAAGCGATATACCGTGAGAGAGCCTGTCTCGGTTTATAATCGGGGAAAGGCGGAGGGATTATACCGAGAGAGAGCCTTTCTCGGCGCATTATCGGGGAAAGGCGGAGGGAATCTACCGAGAGAGGGCCTGTCTCGGTTCATTATCAAGCAAAAGCGGAAGCGATATACCGAGAGAGAGCCTGTCTCGGTTTATAATCGGGGAAAGGCGGAGGGATTATACCGAGAGAGGGCCTGTCTCAGCGCATAATCAAGCAAAAGCGGAAGCAATCTACCGAGAGAGAGCCTGTCTCGGCGCATTATCAAGCAAAAGCGGAGGATATATACCGAGAGAGAGCCACTCTTGGCGCATAATCAAGCAAAAGCGGAAGCAATCTACCGAGAGAGGGCCTGTCTCGGTTCATAATCAAGCAAAAGCGGAAGCAATCTACCGAGAGACAGCCACTCTCGGCGCATAATCAAGCAAAAGCGGAAGCAATCTACCGAGAGACAGCCACTCTCGGCGCATAATCAAGCAAAAGCGGAAGCGATATACCGAGAGAGAGCCACTCTCGGTTCATTATCGGGGAAAGGCTGAGGGAATCTACCGAGAGAGGGCCTGTCTCGGTTCATTACCAAGCAAAAGCGGAAGCAATCTACCGTGAGAGGGCCCCTCACGGTATCTAATCTAGTAAAGGTAATGTCCTACATTCATTCCAAAACGTTATCCTATCCAGTTTGAAAAACATGTCCCCTATTATCTACTCAAAGGATGGATTAGGTACCGTTATACTATTATTTACTTCCATTTCATACAAGATGTTTGTTAGTGATATATATAACTTTTCCGATGACGTGATATATAAACTACTATAATCAAATCCAAATCTTTCTCCATCTTTAAATGCTGCATGTTGGGATAGTGTGGGGTGAATACCTTGCTCATTTACCGTGTAACCATTTATGTATTCATCTTTATCTCCATATATCTCCTCACTATCTTCCTCAACAAAAGGTATTAATTTATCCTTCATTAACAACGGGCCAATATCGCGGTCCTCAGAATACAACATGACTTGAACACCCTTTAAAGAATAAACGACTTTTTCCAAGAAAAGTTTAGTGGGGAAAAATCCCGCCACCACCTCTCCTACTTCCTTTTCATAAGGTAGTTCCTCTGATTTTATAATCTCATCATAATCAGACACGTCTACTTCGAATGCTACTTTTTCTGGGCTACTATAGATTACATAATCAATGTATAATTTATAGTTTTCTGCATTACTTGCCGTTGGAAATGGCGGAAAAAATAACTTTATTTTACTATCTTCTTTATAGTTAAAGTGGGAGTTATTTCCTTCTTCTTTATAGTTGAATTGAAAATTATTCTCCTCATAAAATTGAAATTTCGCTAATTCCTGATGATTGCTTATAAACGCGCCTTCCATATGTTGTAATTGAAGTTCATCTCCCCAATGAGATATTGTCCCAGATAAGGTATTTTCTGAAATACCTATATCTATTTTTTCAATATTTAATGTCTGACCGTACAAATGAAAGTGTGGTTGTTCATCAAATAGAATAGTTGTCTCGTGTTGTTGATTTTGACGATAATCATGTGGAATTTTTACATCTAAAATTTCATCGGCATGACCAAAATGATATAAAATCATATCAACAACGACTTTATTATCCTCTCGATCTATTTTATCTTCCTCGCTATCAGCATGGATGAGTCTTATCGCATGATATGCCTGATTTTTATAAATGACTCCTTCTTCCATGTACTGAATAGTTTGTAATACACCGTCTTTATTTGTCACTGGATAAATAATTAAATCTTTTTGCAATGCATTGCGCTCTGGGGCGTCAATATGGTAATAGACAATACTTTCATGAGAATTTGTCCAAACGTAATCTAAAGAAAACTCCGATCCATTTCTTAGTGTATACACTTTATCGATAGGCGTAATAAAATCATTTGCTTTTGCCCAAAGAAAACCAGGCGTCATTCTCTCATAATACGCTTGTAATTCGGCCTCACTTTCCGCTTCAGACCACGAAGGAATATTATCGGAAGTATGTTGATATGCTTCATCAACTTCATCCGTAGTTTCCTTATCTATTGGATCCACCCTTTTATTCACAACTTGCTCCGGCTCCTCCAAAAAGAATTTCACTCCGATGAAAAATAAAACAAACAAACCAACTCCGATACCTACTTTTGTCCTCGTTTGTTTTTTACTGTTCCTTTCCATTTGTTGCTGTTCTATAAATGTTTGAAAATCGACTTCTGTATAAAATGGTGCCTCCCCTTGAAAGGTATAAAAATCTTCTTTTGTAAGTGTGTGAAAGTCATGTTTGTTTGATGTGGATAACTCATTCCATATACGCATTACATGTTGCTGAATAGAGGATTCTTCTAGTTGGAAAATTAAACTTAAATCTTGTATGGAAAACGAATAAAACAGATACAAAATGATCATTGCACGGTCCTGTGTTGATAGCTCATTAATATCCCTTATCATTTCCTCCTTTTCCTTTTCCATTTTAATAAATGATACTTGTCGTATTTCTTCTTTTTCACTTAGGTTCTTCTTAAAAAAGCGCTTGTAAAATGGGAATTCAGTATGCTTTTTACACTGCGTGATGACCAGCTGAAAAAGTAACGCTTGGTCCAGCGAATTTTCATTCATTAGATTCTGATGAATAGATTGGAGGACTTGCTGAAAAACCACATTTGTTTCCGCTTCACTTTGCACATATGTAAAGATAAACCGCTTCATACCTTCCCCATCTTGCTCCATCATTTTAAGTAAAATGTCATTCCATTTCATTGTTTCCGCAAAACTTTTTCTCATCATTTTTCACCATTTTCACTTTATCTGTATGTAATCGTACACTTTCTTAATCAATTCGACATTTATAGATAAAAATCCTTTATTTACACGCGATAGACCAATACCTTCGAAATATCAATCCCTGTTGAACCATGTATCCCTTCACATATGCTTAGCTAATAGCGAGAAATTCAGCATCATCCAAGTGCAAGTTAAAATATGGTAGAAGCACATATTTCCATTACATCAGAAAGAATACTTTGAAAATGAAAACGGAAATTCAATTGATTTACCTCCATCTGGTATAAAGTACGAAAAATTAGCTAACGTAATCGATAATACTGGATTTGTCACATCTACTGTTTCATGTAAAGGCATCACATGTACAATCCCCCTTCATTTACGATTTCTATATCATTCCCGCACAAGATAAATTCACTCTTTTTAGAACATTATGTACTACATCCAATACTATATATAAAACAATACTTTGTAAAACTACTTTCATATAGGTACCGATTGCTATAATTAGACGTTTCATTCAACTCATCTCCCTCATAACAAAGCGATAAACAAAAGCTGAAATTTTTCCTCTTTCCCCACAAAAAAATAAGGTTGAGATATAGGGGGGTCAGACCCCTAATATCTCAACCTTACTACTTTGTTTAATTTCTAGTGTGTTCTTTTTTAACTAGCTTCTTCATCTGAAAACTGACTATTATATAGATCAGCATAAAATCCGCCTTGTTCTAATAATTCCGCATGTGTTCCTTGTTCAATCACACTACCTTGATCCATGACTAATATTAAATCTGCATCTTGAATGGTCGATAGTCTGTGTGCAATCACAAAACTTGTACGTCCTTTCATCAGTTCATTCATCGCTTGTTGAATAAATACTTCCGTCCGCGTATCAACACTCGATGTTGCCTCATCTAGAATCATAATTGGTGAATCTGCTAAGATAGCGCGGGCAATCGTTAGTAGTTGCTTTTGACCTTGGGAGATATTCGACGCTTCCTCATTTAATACCGTATTGTATCCTTCTGGTAACGTCCGAATAAAGTGATCAGCACGTGCTGCCTTTGCAGCTGCAATAATATCCTCTTCTGTTGCATCTTTTTTTCCGTATGCGATATTATCATGAATCGTACCGTTAAATAACCATGTATCTTGTAGCACCATGCCGAAGTTTTTCCGCAATTCTCCACGTGACATCTCGGTAACATCGACACCATCAATCGTTATTTTCCCATCATTTATTTCATAGAAACGCATGAGCAAGTTAATGAGTGTTGTCTTACCTGCTCCAGTTGGACCTACAATGGCAACTGTTTGGCCTGGCTTTACATTGATGTTTAAATCATGCATGAGCAAATCTTCGCCATAGCCAAAATCTACATGTTCAAATGCAACTTCTCCATGAGTCTTTTCCAACATACGTTGTGATTTTTCTTCTACTTCTTCAGCTTCATCTAGTAGTTCAAAAACACGTTCAGCTGCCGCAACAGTTGATTGAATAATATTCGCGATATTTGCTGTTTGCGTAATGGGTTGGGTAAACTGTTTCGAATACGTAATAAAGGCTTGGATATCCCCTATTGAAATGACACGATTCGTAACAAAAATACCACCAACTACTGCAATTAAAACATAGCTAATATTCCCAATGAATGACATGACAGGCATAATAATACCGGAAATAAATTGTGCTTTTCTACCTGCATCATATAGCTCTTCATTAACTTTATGAAATGTTTGCAACGATTTTTCTTCTTGACCAAATGCTCTTACAACTTGATGGCCTGTATACATTTCCTCAATATGTCCGTTCAACTCACCTAAAGTACGTTGTTGTTTGGCAAAGTGGCGTTGTGAACGTTTCAGAAATGGCCGAATCACGAAAATAGATAGCGGTAAACTTACTAATGCAATGAGCGTTAATGTCGGACTAATGAAAAGCATCATACCGATTATCCCTACAATCGTAATAATCGATGTAATAAATTGGGTAATACTTTGTTGAAGTGTACTACCAATTGTGTCAATATCATTTGTCACACGACTTAGTGTATCACCATGTGAATGGCTATCGAAATATTTTAAAGGTAACTTCTCTAACTTTTGAAATACAGACTTCCGTAAATCATATACTGTCTTTTGCGCGACACTAGCCATTAAGAATTGTTGAATAAAGGTAAACATACTACTAAAAATGTATAGTCCAGCTAGAAACAACAACATTTGGCCAATCTTTCCAAAGTCTATTCCACCACCAGGTACGCCTTGCAGTTTCGCGTAAGCTCCTTCAAATAATTCCGTAATCGTATTCCCCATCACTTTTGGTCCAAGAATGGCGAACACAGTACTTAAAATAGCAGCAAAAAATACCGCTAATAGCCGATACTTCCGTGGTTTTAAATATGCCAATAGTCTTTTCAATGTTCCTTTAAAGTCTTTTGGCTTTTCACCAGCAACCATCATTCCACCATGGCCACGTGATCCCGAGCGATGTGCCTGTTTTTTCTCTGAGCTCATGCGATTCCCTCCTCTCCAAGTTGTGATGCGACAATTTCACGATAAATATCATTTGTTTTGATGAGTTCCTCGTGTGTTCCCATACCAGCCATTTTTCCTTTATCTAATACAATAATTCGGTCTGCATCGATAACGGTACTCACTCTTTGTGCAACGATAAGTACTGTTGCATCTTTCGTTTCTTCTTTTAATGCCTTACGTAGGGTAGCATCTGTCTTATAATCAAGTGCCGAGAAACTATCATCAAATAAATAAATATCAGGTTTACGAACTAAAGCACGCGCAATGGACAATCTTTGCTTCTGACCGCCAGATACGTTTGTGCCACCTTGTTCAATTTCCGTATCATAGCCCTCCTTCATTTTAGAAATGAAATCATTGGCCTGTGCAATATTTGCTGCATGCTCAATTTCACTTTGGGACGCATCTTCTTTTCCAAACCGGATATTATCAGCAATTGTACCAGTAAATAACAATGCCTTTTGCGGCACAAAGCCAATTTTGCTGCGGACATCTTCTTGCGGAGCTTCTCTTATATCCACACCGTTTACTTTTATACTGCCGCTTGTTACTTCATAAAAGCGTGGAATCAATTGAATAAGTGTAGATTTTCCAGCTCCAGTACCACCAATAATCGCTGTTGTTTCGCCTGGTTTTGCTTGGAAAGTTATATTCTCAAGTGCTGGGTGCTCTGCTCCCGGATAGCGAAATGTTACATCACGAAACTCCAGATATCCCTTTTTAACGGATGCATTTTTTGTTCCTTTGTCTTGAATCGTAGGCTCCATATCCAACACAGCCTGAATACGATTGGCCGAAACAGAAGCACGTGGGATCATAATAAACATCATAGATGCCATGATCAAGGCAAACATAATTTGCATAATGTATTGAATGAAAGCCATTAAGTCACCGATTTGCATATTCCCGCCATCGATTCTCATACCACCAAACCAAATGACACCAACAATCGTTAAATTCATGAGTAACATCATCAATGGCATCATAAAGGCCATTACTTTGTTAACACGAATCGACACATCAGTTAAATTACTATTTGCCTCTTCTAATCGTTCCTTTTCTTCCGTTTCACGATTAAATGCACGAATAACCCGAATTCCGGTTAAATTTTCTCGTAAAATTAAGTTTAGTTTATCTAAACGTTTTTGTACTGCTTTAAATAATGGTGTAGCTTTTTTCATAATAAATAAAATCGTTCCAAATAAGAAAGGTAAAATCACGACAATCACTAAAGATAATTTTGCATCTTTAGACACAGCCATTATAATTCCACCAATTAACATAATGGGAGCGGCTAGTACCATACGTAACATCATGATGGTAACTTGCTGAATTTGTGTAATATCGTTTGTTGTTCTCGTAATTAAGGATGCCGTTCCTACTTCATCAAATTCTTGTAAGGAGAAATCTTGTACATGGGAGAACACCTTTTCACGCAAATCACGGCCAAGTCCCATTGCTGCTTTAGAAGATAGGTAACTTGCCGATACGGAAGCAACAACACCTAAAGCTGCTACAGCTAACATGAAACCTCCTATTTTCCAAATATAAGGTGTATTTCCTTGGACAACCCCATTATCAACAATATCTCCCATTAAAGTAGGTAAATATAAATCTGATAATGATTGTAAAAATATAAGTCCAAATACAGCTAAAACAATCCATTTATATACGGAAAGGTTTTTCAATATCTTTAACATGAAGCTTCACCTCGTTTCAGTTCTGTTAAAATTTGTTCATGTATTTGTATCATTTGCTTAAACTTTTCATCTGATAATGAATCCGTCACTTGTTGAAAAAGTTGATGAATACCATCGGGTTGGGTATTCATACTAGACATGAGCTCCTTACCTTTTGTACTAACTACAAGTTGCATTTCTCGCCGATTCCCTTCTACAACTCTTCTTTCGATAAACCCAGCTTGCACTAACCCATCAATCGCCTGGCTTAATGTACTCTTAGGTAATTTTGTTTTTTGTTGGATTCTTTTTTGCATCATTTCCTTTTGATGAACCATTGCCAATAAAGTTGTATATTGTGGCATGGATAAACCATTTTGTTGAGCTGTTTTTTGAATTGAAAGTGCCATCTGTTTTTGAATATGCCAAAATGACATTAATAAAGTTGTCGCACGATCACGTTTTATATCTTCATCCATCACTTTCACCTCACCATAAACATTCCATTTACAAACCGTTCATTTATGAACAATGAATAATATACTCCTACTTTTAACCAAAGTCAAGAAACATGGGGACGGTTCTCCTGTTTCATTCCAAGCTAATTCTTATGGTCGAAATTCATAGACTAATCGCTGTTCTCCTATTGCAACCAATAAACACCCCTCATTTTCTTCACATTCCTATTGCATAATTGAAAAAAACTGGTACGATTAGAAAAGGTATTTTTATCATGAAAAAATGGGACACAAGAACCGTCCCTGAGAAAGAGGGATTCTTTGTGCAACGTAATAGAATAAATACATTTCCGTTATTTATCATCGGCTTTATATGTTTAGCTTTATTCGGCTGGATTGCTTGGGGTGTTACAAATAATAGTAAGTGGATAGAAACATTTGATATTCGTGTAATTGATTTTGTGCAATCTTATATTTCTGACTTTCTAACAAGTATTGTCAAAATTACTACCGAACTTGGTAATATCCGTCTCATCATTATCTTCACTATCATCATCGCAGCTGCTTTATTTGTAAAGAGGAAATTTGCTAATGGTTTATGGTTTGGCGGCACAATCTTATTTTGTGGTGTTATTCTAACGAAAATTTTAAAGAAACTTTTTGATCGTGATCGTCCACAATTTTTACAGCTTGTTGAAAAAACAAATGAAAGTTTTCCAAGTGGACATGCAACAGGAACGACTATTTTTTACGGATTTATTGGACTTGTCCTCGTTCTAGCTGCTACACATATGGGTAAGAAAATCCTTATTAGCATGATTACACTACTATGGATTTTATATATTATGGCTACTAGAATTTATCTTGGCGTTCATTTTCCAACAGACGTATTAAGTGGATTCTTCCTTGGTATGGCATCTGTTTTTATTTCTATAGCAGTTTACGTTCACGCCCAAGAACCACTTCATCATTTTCTAAGAAAGCTTAAATTAGATGATAGAAGTGTAGTACACGAAAGACAGCGGTATTATTAAATTCAAGCACTGGACTTTATCACAAGTTCAGTGCTTTTTTTTCGCTATTTTGTCGTTCTTACTTTCCCAGGTAATTTAAAGGAAATGAGGGTAACAACAACACAAAAGACAAAACAAATGATTGCAACCAGATGTAGGTGCGCTTGATCAAGATGGCGGTTAAATACAATTCCAAGTAAACTACCAGACAAAATTGACCCGAAATATCGACTCATCTGAAATAATCCTGAGGCTGTTCCAGTATCTTGTGCATCAACCTGATCATACAATGCTGTCTGTGTTGCAATATTATTAAAGCCATTACTCATTCCTAGTACAGCCATAATGACTAAAAACCAACTTAAAGGAGAAGTTTCATGGTATGTTAATAATAACCCCGTTCCAATTAATAATAAAAATGCCCCAATAATCATGGGTAGTTTTGCACCATATTTATCAATTATTCGTCCAGCAATAGGGGAACTAACTACACTTAGTCCAGCTAATGCCAACATAATAAGTCCAGTATGTTCTTCACTATACCCTTTCACCTGTTGTAGAAAGGTTGGAAATCCGAAGAAATAACAATAATAAACGAGATTAATAAAAACAAATTGTACATAAATAATCGTTTCATTGTGGCTATGTATGAGCCTGTTAATATTAATAAAAGGTTCCGGATGGCGCGTCTCATGGAAAACAAAACCTGATCCTACAATAAGAAACATAATAAGCGCCCACCATCGAATGTGTTCCTGGTCCAACGAGAGTAAAAACAATATCAATCCTACAATTGAAATGATAAATAACCCAATACCTATTACATCGATTTTCTTCAAACGAAATGTTCCTGATTTACCATTTGGTAAGACTTTCCACGCCAATATGATGCCTATCATTATAATCGGCACATTAATTAAAAAAATTGCAAACCAGCTCCACGAAGCAACAAGGAAGCCCCCAATGGATGGCCCGAACGCAGCAGAAGTATTAGAAAAGATGGATAATGTACCTAGTGCTCTCCCCTGCCCCTCGGTAATATATTCACGAACAATACTCATCCCACTTGGAAACAGCGCCGAACTTCCAATTGCTTGTAGTGCACGACAACCAAGAAGAAATATGTAATGAGGTGAAAATGGTGCCAGAGCACAGGCGGTAAATACAATTACTAAGCCAGTCATAAACACCTTTTTTGCCCCAAACATGTCGCTTAATTTCCCCATTACAGGCTGGCCAGCTGCACTTGCCAAATAAAAAATTGAAATTAACCACGAGGCATCGGCAAATGTCAGGGAAAAGTCATGTTGTAAGTGCGTAAGTGCAACAGAAATCATTGATGAATTCAATGGATTAATCATAATTCCCAATCCAATTGTAAAAACAAGTAATCCTGACTTTTTCATGCGTATCAACACCCATTTCAAAAACAGTTATGCTATAATTTGCTGCAAACTCCACTATTCAAAAATGCACTCGAATATGCATACGTTTTAATATCCTTCCCCAAAACAACTTACTTTATTGTGATATAACGCTTCGCATTTGAATTGGCTCCAACATACCTATTCATGTAAAATATATGAAGATAATGTGAAGCAGGTGAATATATTGAAAGAACAAACGATTAGTAAGGGGTTCCATTCCTTTTTCTCTCTCATAGCAACAACAAATGTACCAAAGGCAATGTTAATCAGCGGATTAATCGGGAGTGTCATTACTACAATGACAGGATTAATCGTACCCATCTTAACCAAGGGGCTCATCGATAACTTCACGCTAGCTTCGATTCATTACCCTTTTATATTTGCAATAGGTGCAGCCTTTGTCATCCAAGCAGTCATAAGCGGTATTTCTATTTTTTTACTATCTGTTGTTGGTCAAAGGGTTGTAGCTACTATACAAAGGAAAATGTGGGATAAGCTCATTCATTTACCGGTGCGTTTCTTTGATCAAACAGCAAGTGGGAAAATAGCCAGCCGAATAGTAAACGATACAGCCGTCATTAAAAATTTAATTTCTGATCATTTTCCTCAATTTATTTCTGGGGTTATTTCAATTATTGGTGCTGTCATCATTTTGTTTATGATGGATTGGAAAATGACACTCGTTATGCTGTTATCCGTACCAATTACGATATTGATCATGCTGCCACTTGGTAAACAAATGGCAAAGATATCCCGTAATTTACAAGATGAAATGGCCAATTTCACTGGTAATGCCCAACAAACTTTAGGAGAAATTCGCCTCATGAAAGCTTCTAACGCAGAGCAAACAGAGACATCAAAAGGTTATACTGGTATCCAAAATATTTATAAACTTGGAATTCAGGAATCTAAAATATATGCACTCATTTCACCTCTCATGAATTTTGTTCTCATGGCGGTAATCGTTGTCATTATTTCCTATGGTGGCATGCGCGTTGCAACCGGGTCCCTATCTACTGGTTCACTCGTTGCCTTTTTACTTTATTTATTTCAAATCGTCGTACCAGTTACATCTTTTGCCATGTTTTTTACACAGTTGCAAAAAGCTAAAGGAGCAACTGAACGAATTATTGCGATTTTACAAGAGCCCTTAGAGGAAGACAAAAAGGGAGTTAGCGTACCTACTACAAATCAATCAATCATAGTTGAACACGTTTCTTTTTCATACAATGAGGAAAAGAGCATTTTACAAGATATATCTTTTCAGGCTAATCCTGGTGATGTGATTGCATTTGCTGGCCCGAGTGGTGGTGGTAAAACAACGATGTTTGCGTTACTAGAAAGATTTTATGAGCCCGATAATGGTGAAATCAAGCTAGGTGATACACCTATTCAATCATTTTCTTTACAAAGTTGGCGCAAACAAATTGGCTATGTTTCCCAGGATAGCCCGATGATGGCAGGTACTATTCGGGAAAATTTATGTTATGGATTAGAGGATCAAAATATTTCAGATGAAAGACTTTGGGAAGTTACGAAGATGGCGTATGCGGATCAATTTATCATTGGATTCCCACAAAAATTAGATACGGAAATCGGCGAGCGTGGCATTAAACTATCGGGTGGACAACGTCAACGCATAGCCATCGCACGTGCATTTCTCCGCAACCCTAAAATCTTATTAATGGATGAGGCAACTGCCAGCCTAGATAGTCAATCAGAAGGAATCGTACAAGAAGCACTTTCCCGACTGATGGAAGGTAGAACAACTTTTATGATTGCCCACAGACTTTCAACTATTGTACATGCAGATCATATTATTTTTATAGATAAAGGTAAAATTACTGGGATGGGTACACATGATAAGCTGTTGAAAACACATGCATTGTATCGTGAATTTGCTAAACAACAGTTAACTTAGCATGTGATATGAGCGTAAAGCCAGTAACGAGTCCCATTTACTTTACAGTTTAGAAAATTACCGATATGATAGTATTGTTAGAAAAATTGGATATTCGCACTAGGGGAGCTTCAATAGCTGAGAAGGACAGATTTGTCCTGACTCTTTGCACCCGATCCGGATAATACCGGCGTGGGGAAGTGCAGTTTACATACATGACCTTTATATGTCATGCAAAAGGACTGCATCCCCCATGGATGCGGTCCTTTTTAGATTTTCATGCATGCTGAAGCAAAAGACAGTGGGCAACCTTTATGATTTTGGGTCGCACTAGTACTGTACAAGTAGTTGCCGCTTTTGCACAGTCAAAACAGGTCTAAGCCTGCCAAATGAACTTGATTGGGGTGAACCGGAACAAATATACTACGGCTATGAAAAACAAAAAAAGCAGATAGATTATTAGTTTTAATCACTACTAGGGGTGCCCAAAACTTTTGGGCTGAGAGGAAAGCGAAAAGCATTCCAACTCTTTTGAACCTGATCTGGATGATACCAGCGGAGGGAAGTAGGACCGACAAAACTTGTCATCTTCTATTTCACTCATCGGAAATCAGGTTCATGCATGCTGAACTTGATTTTTTCTGTTTTAGATGTCCATCGTTCCACCAATATTAAGGAGGTTTGCATGAAATGAATAAAACAAGATTGCTTATCACAATGGCTGTATTCGTAGCCATTGGTGTTGTAGGTGCACAATTTCTTTGGTTTCCAGCTGGTATTGCCAAGGCTTATCCCGTCCAACATGCAGTGAATGTCGTTTCAGCAGTAACACTCGGGCCAGGACCGGCTATTATAATTGCATTCATGATTGGTCTCGTAAGAAATCTACTTGGTCTTGGGACATTACTAGCATTTCCAGGAGGGATATTTGGAGCAATGATTGCTGGAGTTTTTTATCAAAAATTTAAGAGTAGGCGGTTAGCTGCTATCGGGGAAATACTAGGAACTGGGATTATCGCTTCCCTTTTCTGCGTTCCATTTGCCAATTGGGTCATGGGGAGTGCTCACGGTATCTTTTTCTTTCTACCATCCTTTTTGGTTAGTAGTATCTCGGGTGCATTGATTGGTGTTTTAGTTCTTAGAAGAATGGAAGTAAGGAAGTTTATCCAATATCGAAGCTATTAAAGATCTGTATTTCTATACGTTTGCAAGACTAGAATACGAGAAAATAATATTCGAGGTGTTTATTGATGAAACATATTCCATGTGCTTTAACGATTGCTGGTTCTGATCCAAGTGGTGGGGCAGGTATACAGGCTGATTTAAAAACCTTTCAAGAATTACAATCATACGGGATGTCTGTCATTACCTCTTTAACTGCGCAAAATACAACAGGTGTTCAGGGTGTTTACCACATTCCCACTGATATGATTGAACAACAGCTCACATCTATTATGAATGACATGCCAATCCATGCCTTTAAAACAGGCATGATTGCAAATGTTGACATGATGAAAGTCATAGAAAAAAGGGTTCCTGAGATTAATGCACCTTACATCATGGATCCTGTCATGGTTGCGACAAGTGGTGATCCACTTATTTCAACGCAAGCACAGCAATATTTATGTAACCATCTATTACCATTGGCGACTGTTGTCACACCAAATATTCCAGAAGCTGAAACAATCATTGGCGAAAAAATTAATACGGAAGACGACATGAAAGAAGCAGCGATACAAATTGTGAAACATTACGGTGCACAAGCCGCTCTCATAAAAGGTGGACATATAAAAGGTGATGCTGTTGATTTTCTGTATGATGGGAACAACATGTTTACTTTTTCCGCACAGCGAATTGAAACTAAAAATTCACATGGTACTGGCTGTACACTATCAGCTGCCATAACGGCATTTTTAGCACAAGGTGCATCTTTCTATGATGCTGTAAAAAGATCGAAAACTTATATTACATTGGCTATCAAACATTCACTTCCACTTGGCAACGGAAGCGGCCCAACGAATCACTGGGCACCACGAATAAACGAAACAACAAAATTGGAGGAGATCAAATCATGAATCAAGCAATCATCCATCAAGTTCGTGAAAAGAACCCACTCATTCATCATTTAACGAATGAAGTTACGATGAATTTTGTCGCTGATGGACTACTTTCTTTTGGTGGTAGTCCAGTTATGGCAAAAGCACTGGAAGAAGTAGATGAAATGACATCCCACTCTAATGGCGTATTCATTAACATCGGAACTCCTACAGAAAAAGACCTTCCAGCTATGATAGCAGCCGGGAAAACTGCTAATAAATATGGTATTCCTGTTGTTATTGATCCAGTTGGTATAGCAGCTACATCTTATCGAGCAAATTATATTCATCAAGTTTTATCTAAAGTAAAGCCAACTGTTATTAAAGGAAATGCGGGAGAAATCGCTTATCTAGCCGATACACCTTGGGAAGTAAAAGGTGTCGATTCATTAGGGGATGAAAGCGCGATAGATATTGCACGTAAAGTAGCAAACAAATATGAAACAGCTGTTGTCGTTACCGGAAAAACGGATATCATCTGCACCAAAAATAAAGTCTCTGAAAATATAACAGGACATCCTTATTTAACAAAAGTTACAGGCGGTGGATGCCTATTAGGTTCTGTGATAACAGCATGTCTCGCAACGGAAGCTTCCATTGATGATCAGCTACTAACTGCTGTCAGTTTTTATGGTTTGGCTGCAAACTATGCAACCTCGCTTCAACAAGTTACTGGACCAGGATCATTTAAATCCGCATTTATTGACGCACTCTCTTACGATATAAATAAACTGAAAGGATGATAAACTATGTGTGCTATCAAACATAGACTAAGAAAGTATTTGATTATGGGTAGCCAGGATTGTCATCGCGACCCCAAAGACATATTAACAGAGGCCATTGCGGCTGGAATTACCGCCTTTCAATACCGTGAAAAAGGACCAGGTTCACTTCGCGGAGATCACCAAGTAGAGCTTGGAAGACAGCTAAGGAAGGCTTGTTATGAGCATGATATACTTTTTATTGTGAATGACGATGTTCATCTAGCGAAATTACTGGATGCAGATGGACTTCATATCGGACAAAATGACATTTCCGTTGAGAAGGCTCGGACATTATTTCCTAACAAAATTATTGGTCTATCCGTTTCTAATACCACAGAGGTAGACCAGAGTCCCATGCATTTAGTAGACTACATAGGCGCAGGGCCTATTTTTAAAACAGCCACAAAACCAGATAAAAAGCCTGTCGGTATCCAATGGATTAAAACATTACGAGCTGAATTTCCGACTATCCCTATCGTAGGAATTGGCGGAATAAATATAGTAAATGCAACTTCAGTCATTCACGCTGGTGCTGATGGCGTTGCATGTATTACCGCAGTTACACAGGGAGATCCTATAAAAGAGGTAGTTGCGCAGTTATAAGAAAAAACACCAAAAATTGTGGTAAATCTCTCATATATACAAATGATATTTTTTACGGTTTATTGCTTTTTTTATCATTCCTTTTGGTATATCCTATTTATATGTTAGAAATCAAAGACAAAATGCACAGACTTATGGGGGTAACAGCTATGACAATGAAGAAAACACTTACCTTAGCTGGTTCAGATTCCAGTGGCGGGGCAGGTATTCAAGCAGACTTAAAAACATTTCAAGAACATAATGTGTACGGCATGACTGCCTTAACATCAATCGTTACCATGAATCCAGAACAAAATTGGAGTCACGGCGTATATCCAATTGATGTCACGATTGTCGAAGAACAACTTAACACCATTTTATCCGTTGGTATCGATGCGATGAAAACAGGTATGCTCGGATCTGTTGAGATTATTAATTTAGGCGCCCGTAAAATTGATGAGTTTCACTTAGATAAGGTTGTCATTGATCCTGTCATGGTTTGCAAAGGTGAAGATGAAGTATTACAGCCAGAAAATACCGATGCGATGCGTGAATTATTACTTCCACGGGCACTCATTACAACACCAAACTTATTTGAAGCTGGACAATTAGCACAGACTGGTCCAATCAAATCGATTGATGACATGAGACATGCAGCTGTAAAAATTCATGAATTAGGTGTAAAAAATGTTGTCATTAAAGGTGGCAAGGCGTTAGATCATGAGAAGGCACTAGACTTATTTTATGATGGAACAGAATTTACACTTCTTGAGGAAGATAAAATAGATACAACATACAATCATGGTGCAGGCTGTACGTTTGCCGCAGCTATTACCGCAAATTTAGCACTTGGAAAAACTGTAAAAGATTCAGTCACAGCAGCAAAACTATTTACAACAGCAGCAATTAAACATGGCTGGAAATTAAATCAATATGTCGGCCCAGTTATGCATGGTGCATATCACAAGTAAACTTTCATCAAAAGTCATGAATCGATATTTCGGTTCATGACTTTTTTGATTTATAATCTCCCTACTCTTTACTAAAAAAGCATCCTGAACTAGCAAGCCACAAGCCAGCTAAGCCCTTTATGAATGAAGAAAAAATTATTCTTCCTAATACTACTAAAATGGTATATAATTCTAAAGTTAATACTTTTTTTCTATCAAATTGATGGGCTAGAAACATGCTACGTAGAAAAGACAGGATATGGTTTCGCGGACATGAAAAAAGAGGGTCATAGACTCATATCCGTTGCATCGGGTCCTATCTCTAACGAAGAGCAACTTTCAAATACGAATAAAATTACGAACTTGTAGCTTATATAAACCTACTAAAATAATATGAAATAGTTCCATCTTATAAAGGAGATGCTAAATAAACGATGAAACAGCCACTCATTTCTTTTATTATACCTGCCTACAATGAAGCTGTTAACATTTCTTCTGTTTTTCAAGAAATCACAAAAGAAATGAGTAAACAATCTACTTATAACTATGAAGTTATTTATGTAGATGATGGTAGTACGGATGATACTTTACACTTTCTACAACAACTCACACAATTCCATCCACAAGTAAAATATATTTCGTTTACGAGAAACTTTGGTAAGGAAGCAGCTATCTTTGCTGGGCTTCAACATGCAAAAGGAAATGCGGTTATTATGATGGATGCTGACTTGCAACATCCTCCCACACTTATCCATGATTTCTTGGCTGGTTTTGAAGAGGGATATGATCAAGTTATTGCAAAGCGTGACCGAACCGGAGACTCAAAAGTACGCTCTTTTCTATCATCATTATATTATCGCATTGTAAACAAGGTTGTAGATGTAAACCTTACAGATGGTGAAGGTGACTTTCGCCTTTTAAGTCGCAAGGCAGTTCAATCTTTACTCTCATTAAGTGAAGGCAATCGCTTTTCAAAAGGGTTTTATTCTTGGATTGGACTTGATTGTAAAATTGTAACGTATCAAAATGTAACGCGTAAAAACGGTCAAACCAAATGGTCATTAGCAAAATTATTTAATTATGGCCTAGATGGTATCTTTTCATTTAATCAAAAGCCATTACGCTTTTGTTTTTATTTAGGATTTTTCATCTTAAGTATTTCATTATTATACATTCTATTTATTCTCGTGGATATTATGTTACATGGTATTTCTGTGCCAGGCTATTTTACGGTTATTTCTGCGGTTCTATTCTTGGGTGGCATTCAATTAGTCAGCCTTGGAATAATTGGTGAATATATTGGCCGAATATACTTTGAAACAAAAAAACGACCACATTATTTAGTTAAATATACAAATATTGAACATAAGGAAATCGGTGAACATCATGCGGTACATTAAACCTGAATTTATTAAATTTGCAATCGTTGGCTGCGTGAATACAGTTAACTACTATGGCATCTATTTACTCTGCTTACACGTTTTTCATTTTCACTATTTTTATGCACATATCATTGGGTTTATTTTAAGTATGATTGGCTCGTTCTTTTTGAATGTGTATTTTACGTATCGTGTAAAACCAACGTGGAAAAAGTTCCTTCAATTTCCATTAACCCAAGTTGTGAATACAGTAGTTTCCACAGCGCTATTGTTTATTTTAGTGGAGATGGCACATATTAGTAGTAGTCTAGCACCTATCATTGCCATGTTCTTCACCGTTCCAATTACATTTGTTGTGACAGGGAGAATTTTAAAAACAGCATGATGAATAAAATATTAAATCCTCAAGATAACCTGAAAATAAAATACGAACAAAGCCAATGGAAATCCTTACTTATCTTTAGTTTTATTGTCGCTTTGTTCGCGCATTTGTTTTTTATAATAAAATGGCTAGATGGTAGCTATTTAATTGGCATAGGTGATGGTGTTTCACAAATGCTACCTTTTAAAAAGTTACTATATGATGAATATACAAGTGGTAACTTTTTTTATTCTTGGAAATTCGGTATGGGTGGAGGTACTTATTCTGAATTAGGATATTACTTCTCTACATCCATTGTTTATTTATGTACCGTTGTGCTCACATATATGTTGGAGTTTTTTCACATTATCCAACACCCAACCATTTCATATTGGGCGGATATGATGTTATTTATGAGCATTATTCGGATGACGTTCATCATCTTCATCACAACCCGTTTCTTCATGTATTTAAAAATAGACAAGTTCCCTGCTTTTATTGGAGCTATTCTTTACGGAACAAGTATCATCTATTTTCGGCATGTTGTATACTGGGAATTTTTTGCGGATGCAATGCTATGGTTCCCTTTACTTCTCATTGGTGTTGAGAAAATAATAAGGGAAAAAAAATCAGGTTTATTCATATTAGCAGTGGCCATTCATCTATTTAATAATTTCTATTTTGCATATATTAGCTTTTTATTAGCCTTTATTTATATTATTTTCCGCTGGATGATTCCGTTAAGTAAAAATGAGACGAGTATCGTAAAGCAAATAAAAACTTACTTAATTGGTGGTATCGTTGGGTTTGGTATGAGTGCTGTGTCGTTCATTCCAGCTGTTTATGGCTTCCTCAACAATTATCGCCCGGATTATAAACAATCCATTCATCTACTTGGATTTCCAGATAATATTTTACTAAATGGCCGGGTCATCCTAATTCCGACGATTGCTTTACTTTGTTTATTTTTATTTAGCCAGTATAAGCAGCGGATATTTCGCTTCTTCGCCCTTTTATTGTTATTATCGTTCGTCATGCACTATAGCCCCATTGTTGCTAGTGTATTTAACGGCTTTTCTGCACCCCAATATCGTTGGGAATATTTTATGGCTCTCGTCGGGGCGGGGTTATGTGCAATTTCGTTACAATCGATTGCAGAACGAACGAAACGCGAAATGCTTATTTCACTAGCTGGCGTATGTATCCTCTACATGATTGGGTTGATTTTTAGTAGAAATAGTAGTCAATATATTGTGGTAGCTACCATCATAACAGTGTTAGCTTGGTTATTTGTAACTTATAAACGAAAAATGACCCGAATATTGTCTATTACAGTGATCATTATTGCCATTTTTATCGGGAATAGTTATCAACAAGTAAAGCTGAAAAATGCAGTCGTTTCTAAAGATTATTTAACGAGTGATGCCTATGATGGTAGTGCTCAGCATAAATTACTGGACAAAATAGCGCAGCAAGAACAAGATCCATTTTATCGTATCGATTGGATGAATGGCGTACGCAATAATACACCTATCATCCAAGACTTTCACGGCTTTAGTGTTTATTCCAGCATATTAAATAAACAATTGCTCTATTTTTATTTATTTGATTTAAACATTGACATGGGAAGAGAAAGCGTTAGCCGCTATGCAACATTAGGCGATCGTTCAAATCTTTATAGTTTACTCGGTGGTAAATATTACATGACGACAAAAGATGACCAGTCCATCCCATATCAATTTGAAAAACTGTATCAAATTGGAGATTACATCGCGTATAAAAATAACAATGCTTTACCGCCCGTGCGAACTACGGCAACAATTTTTGCAGAAAGTGATTTGGTAGAGGCAACTGCACTTGATAAGGAAAGAGCCATGCTAGAAGGTATCGTGATTAACGATAAAGTAGCTCCTATCCCAATCACACACGCTGAATCCTTTCAACAGGCTGAAAACATCATAAAAAAAGGACAAATAACAACGAATAACGCATCATATAAACATGATATTTTACAGGTTTATAACGGTGAAGGTGGATTAGATATAAACCTACATCATCTTCAACCGCAAACCGAAGACTTATACGTTTCCTTTCATATTGAAAGACTTGATAAAGATAAGGGCTATACACTTGCGGTAAATGATTATATCACAACTCGAAAGAAAAACACCTCCATTTACAAAACGGGTGTAAATGATATGACGGTACGCATTACAAAAAATTCACGGATTCACCTTCGTTTACCAGAAGGAATATATAAGCTTTCTAATTTAGCGCTTTATGAAGAATCATATGAAGCGCTAGCGGCTGAAAAACTACGAGATACACAAGATCAAGCCACCATTAAGAGATGGGAAAAAAATCAAGTTCATGCCCAGTATCTTAATAAGGAAAATGAGCGTTTCATATCTTTTGCCATACCTTATGAAAAAGGATGGCATGCATATCGAAATGGCAAACCTATTGATATTTTGGAAGTAAATTATGCTTTTATCGGTTTACCTTTAACGGAGGGAAACAATGACATTCAATTAGTCTATTATCCACCTTATTTCTTTTTATCATTATGGACTTCATTAGGAACTGTAGTCCTATTCATCCTAGTCAGATGTTACTTAAGAAGAAAGAAATCCTGTTAAAGTATTTATTACAGCGTAAGTGTACTTAAGTATAATTTCAATAAAAGATACACGAAACATTGTTTAACGAAGCTTGTAGAGAAAGTGTGCACGATTTTCTACAAGCTTTTTCTTACATTTACTATTTCCTAACAACGGATAACGCAACACATCAACTTAGTAGAGAATTAATTCCACACAACGTATTACTATTTTAGAAAAGAGAAAAAAGTACTTGCCAAAATAACAAATTAGATTTATTATAAATTAGTAACCAATTATTTTACATTAAATGTATATATGACATAAATCTCTGTTGCGATTTGAAAAAGCAACATTATTTTTTAACCAGGTTTTGCCTTGGTGCAAATTAATTAGATAAGGAAACACTTTTGTGAGGTGATAAATATGAGTGCCCATGCACAACAAAAAGATAACCATTCATGGATTCAGAAAAGTTCACATGTCAGTTTAGAAGAAGTTAATAATTCCGTACGTATTCCAGAAAAGGCAGGATTTTGGAGAAAGTTTTTTGCGTTCGCTGGACCTGGTTCACTCGTTGCGGTTGGATATGTTGATCCTGGTAACTGGGCAACATCGATTGCAGGTGGCGCTCGATTTGGATATACATTATTATTTGTAATATTAATTGCCAACTTAGCAGCGATGTTACTTCAATCTCTTGCAGCTAAACTTGGGATTGTGACTGGTCGTGACTTAGCACAGGCGACTCGAGAAGCTACAGGGATAAAAACAGCAATCGTACTATGGTTACTTACCGAACTAGCTATTATCGCGACAGATTTAGCAGAAGTTATCGGTTCAGCCATTGCCCTAAATTTACTTTTTAAGATTCCTTTACTAGTTGGGATTATAATTACAACACTTGACGTTATTTTGTTATTATTATTACAGAAAAGGGGCTTCCGTATCATTGAATCAATCGTCATCGTTCTGATGGTTACAATTTTCGGCGTTTTTGCCTTTGAAGTAATTGCTTCTCATCCAAATGTTGCAGCACTATTCGGTGGTTATATACCAAATACCGAAATTGTTACAAATCCTGACATGTTATTTATTTCACTCGGTATATTAGGTGCAACCGTGATGCCACATAATTTATATTTACATTCATCTATCGTGCAAACAAGACAGTATAAACGAACAAGTGAAGGAAAAAGAGAAGCACTTAAATTTTCCGTGTTAGATTCTACTTTTTCGCTAACCATTGCATTTATCATTAACTCCGCCATATTAATTCTTGGTGCAGCTGCTTTTTATGGAACAGGTTTGAATGTATCAGAAATAGAAGCTGCTTATGAATTGCTTAGTCCGACATTAGGTATCGGAATTGCAAGTACGTTATTTGCTGTAGCACTTTTAGCATCTGGACAAAACTCAACCATTACTGGTACATTAACCGGACAAATTGTCATGGAAGGATTTATTCATTTAAGAATTTCTCCATGGCTACGTCGCCTTATCACCCGATTGATTGCAGTCATTCCAGCCTTTATTGTGACGTGGATTGCAGGTGCGAAAGGTACTGGTGATCTATTACTTTGGAGCCAAGTGATTTTGAGTTTACAGCTCCCATTTGCTATTGTTCCATTGGTTATGTTTACAAGTAGCAAAAAGCGAATGGGGGAATTTGTAAATAGTAAATGGATTACAGTACTAGCATGGATTGTAACAGCTGTGATTATCGTCTTAAATGTATTCCTTGTTGGATATATTTTTGTAACAGGACATGATTTAGGATAAACAGAAGGAAAGGGACTCATCATTCTAATAGTCATCCCAAAAGTTAAATTCTTTACGCTTACTTTTGAGACCAGTACTAGTAAGTGAGTCCCTTATACTTTACAACTTCATTGATAAACGAATCATATCATGGCATGGTATACCATTTTCTACAATTTCCTCTACATAATTTCTTGAAAAATAGTCTATATCAATGCCTACCATTCTAAAACCACATTTTTGATAAAGGGCTAGTTGTCCAATACTAGAATTTCCAGTACCTATTTCTACGTATTCGTACCCATACTTTCGTGCTTTTGTAACAGCATCCATTACAAGTTGTTTGCCAATACCTTTATTCTGATATTGTTCTGCCACGGCAATATTCATGATTTCGATTATGTTTGGTTTGATGGAAAGCAGCACATAGGCGCCAATAAGCTCTTTATTATTTTCTGCTACAAAACAGGTACCCTTCCTTAAATAATCATTTACCTTTTCGCTTGAGGGATCAGCTAATAGCAATAAGTTCATTGGTGCATGTTCATCATGACGTAATCTTCTTATCTTCAAAATATCTCCCTCCATTACATTTCAATATTTTACAAGGTAAGTTTTTCCCACTCCGTTCTCCATAAATTCCATGGATACATATTTGGAGGATTGGAGATATAAGTATTTAAATCCTTTTTTGTCGGATGCTGGAACGCAAGCTGATAAGACCATAGTGCAATTTGCTGGCCTACTTGATTAACTTTTTGGCCATATTTTTGGTCCCCATAAATCGGAAAGCCACTCGTTGCCAATTGTACTCGAATTTGATGAGGCCTTCCGGTGTGTAACTGCACCCTTAATAAACTAAGCCCTTCTCTACTAGCAAGCACCTCATAATCCAAAATGGCCTCTTTTCCCTTCTTGTCTCCAGGACCCGTCGTATACACTTTATTTTCCCGTTTATTTTTATATAAATAATGTTTTAATCTTCCTTGTTTCCTTTTTGGTGTGCCTCGTACGACAACAACATAGTGACGATAAACTTCTTGTCTCCGTAACTTGTCAGAAATTCGCGATGCTGCCTTTGATGTTTTAGCAAAAACCATTGCACCACCAACTGGCTGATCTAAGCGATGAACAAGACCTAAGTACACATTACCTGGTTTTTGATATCTAATTTTTATATCCTCTTTTAAAATTGTTAACAAGTCCTTCTCCCGTGATTGGTCTGCTTGTACAGGAACATTAACTGGTTTTTCAACTACAAGTATATGATTATCCTCGTACAAAATTGTTATATTCATAGATTGTAAAAACTCCTCATATGTATTACCCCCATCATAACATGAAAATAAAAGGGTGTTTTTAAAAACTTTGGGATGTATCACTCTAGCAAAATATGATAGCTTAGAATTCTACTTCCACCCATTTACGTACACTATTAATAAACCAAACCTTTGAACACATTTCTAAGTCTTGTATGGTTAACCTTTTTTCTTCAATTTCCCCTCTTGCTAATAAATATTCACGATAAGTTCCTGGCAAAAGGCCACTATCCAATTTTGGTGTGTAGTAGTTTCCATCCATTTCCACCACAATATTTCCCATTGTAAATTCCGTTATTTCCCCATGTTCATTCCATAAAAGTACATCAAACAGTGTGGGATGTTCACTTTTAAATCTATCATACAGGTCACGGTTTGTCGTTTTATGTCGCAAAAAGATCTCATGCTTTTGAATTGATTTTCTGGCAACTGTTACCTTTTTCACTTCTGTAATGGGGGAAATAACTTCTCCTTCAACCGATACATCACCATGATGTGAAACAAGTAATCTTACCTTCATTGTATTTTCCTTATTTTTCTTCGCATAATTGAGCAAGGAGTTTTCAATCGTATCGCGACTCACTTGATAGTTAAAGTAATCAGCAGACTGTAGCAGTCTATTCATGTGATTATCAATTAAAAAATAAGTGCCTTTTTCCAATCGCAAGCTTTCTAGCAACTGAAAATCTTGCTTATTTTGTTCAAGCACAGCAGCTTTTGTTAATATTTCCTCATATTCCTCATTCACATTTGAGTTAATTGTAATACCGCCACCTACACCGTATTCCGCTTCTCCTGTATCTTCTTGGATTACAACTGTTCGAATCGGTACGTTAAATGTCATGTTTCCATCTGGTGAAATGAATCCGATTGCCCCACAATAAACTCCCCGTGGACTTGACTCCACTTCCGCAATAATGTCCATCGTCTGTCCTTTAGGGTTACCTGTAATAGACCCACTCGGAAATAAGGCACGGAAAATATCAATAATTGATGCATCCTCCCGCAATTCTCCTTCAACCGTGGAGGTCATTTGATAAACAGTAGGATATGTTTCAATATCAAAAAGACTCGTTGCCGTGACGCTTCCGTGCTTAGATACCTTGTTTAAATCATGTTTTAATAATTCAACTGTTAACTTGTTCTCCAGTTTATTTTTATCCGACTGCTGCAACCAAGCATAAGAAGCCTCATCCTCAGCTTTTGTTTTCCCACGCTTTGCTGTTCCAGCCATGGGGCGGGTAATCATTTTACCATCTTGAATTTTAAAGAATAATTCCGGTGAAGCTGATAATATCCGCCTTTCATCTGTTTTCAAGTAGCACGTATAATTCGCCAATTGTGACTGTGTCAGTTGCCTAAAATAAGCAAAATCATCCCCTACAAAATGAGCACCTAACCGTATCGTATAGTTTACTTGATTTGTTTTATGATCGTGAATATATTGCATCACCTTATCGAAATTCTTACTGTATGTATCAAAGGGAATTTTCGGCTGCCAGTCCGTTATAGCAAATGATGTCTTTCGATGTGTTGGTAGATCACCTGGTTCCGTAAATAACCCAAACCAGAGTAACGGTTCAACTGTAGGCTGAATTTGTGATATTTTTATTTGAGAATGAAAAGCAAAAGATGCTTCATAAGCCATGTATCCAGCTGCATAATACCCCTCTTTCATTGCTTGCTGTATCCTTTCTAAACTTGGTAATATTTGCTCTGGCGTTCTAGCAATTACAACTTCGTGTGGATTAGAAAAGCAAACCGGTTGTATTTTATTTTCCCTATTCGGAAATTCAAAATAACATACTGGGCCATGTAAATCTTGAAAGCTTGTTAACAAAATAATCTCCCCAAAGTGTAAGTATTGGCATTTTAGCTGTAGCGCGTTATTCTCTGTGCAAAGATCTATTTACTAGTTCCCATTTCAAGCACTATCATCATATTTAACATTACTGTTCATTATAACAGGAGAAGTCTAATATGTTATGGAAAATAAAAATTAGAAATTCATGCTGTCCGCCTTGGGGGGGATATTCATGTAGAAAAGAGGGGCTTACGCTTGTTTGTATGTTTTATCATCTTTTGGCTAAAAATAGCAAATAACAACTAAAATGGAGTGAACCAAATGATTAAACTACAAACAGAACTAGAAGGAAAACAAGCATACTTTGGTCATATGCAAAACTTATTAAGAGAATACGGTTTTGTAATTTCAGGTAATTGGGAATACGACAAAGGAAAATTTGATGCAGTGTTATGGCGTGATCAAGGCGAAACCATTTATCTCCGACTACCTTTTGATGTATTAAGCGGAGCGCTCGATCACCACGATGCTTTTATACAATTTCGAACGCCTTATGTCATTAAACATATCGTTCATGTTGGCCTTGATCGAGATGAAAACTCCTTACTATCAGCGACTGGTTTTAGTCAATTCCAAGAGCCTTTAGATCGTGATGGCAATATAATTAAAGAAAATAAATGGGAGCAAGCTGGCCTACAAACAATACAAAACGTCATTTATAAAATGGAAAAAAGTTCTTGAGGGGTGATTCCCCCTCAAGCAGTTACTGTAGATTCTGTTACGGTTAGGGTGTTGTTTATTGTGTCTAAATTAACTGTTGCACCAATTGGAATAGCTGCTTTATAAAATCCATGTCCTGAAGCAACATTTGTCATGAGTGGTTTCCCCAGAGGTACGATAACGGCATTTATTAAATCCTCATATGTCGTGTGATAAGCCTCTGGGCAATTTGTACATTCTCCCATCACAATACCGAGACAATCATCAAATTTCCCCGCAAGTTTTAATTGGTTGATATACCGGAAAACAGTATTGATAGGCTCACTCGTCTCCTCTAATAATATTATTTTACCCTTCGTATCGATTTCATAAGGTGTTCCAAGTGAACCGACAAATGACGTTAAATTTCCCCCAACTATTGGACCAGTTACATTACCAGATACCCGACTGATTTGTGGCATGTTCGGCGGATTCTCGATTTGCCTTCGAGAAGTAACATTTGAAGTGGCACTAAAAAATTGATTGTAATTATATGCTGGCGTTACGGGAGAAAAATCAAGGAGTAGCAAACTGTGTAACGTTATTAAATTAGCTTGTTGAGCAAGAACATTTAATAAAATTGTAATATCGCTATAACCCGATATAATTTTAGGGTGGTTTTGAATAAATGCATAATCCAAGTAAGGTAAAATTTCTGCAACACCTACACCACCTCGTGTTGGCAAAATCATATCTACATTATCATTTGTAAACATATCCATGAGATCTTTTGCACGCATTTGAGCTGACCCTGCAAGAAACCCTGTCTCCGCATATACCGAATTACCAACAACAACATGAAAACCTAGTTGTCGCAAGGTCGCAATTCCAGCATTTATTGTTTGCGCTGCTAATGGACTACCAAGTGTGACTAAACCAATTGTATCACCCGATCGCAACATCGGTGGCTTTATTGGCATCTTTATACACCTCACAAGTTCTTTCGTCTATTCATACGATATTCAATTGTATGGAAACTTGTTAGTGTAAATCCATAAGAAAATGTATCTGACTAAAAAATTCTACTTCATTTCAAAACAACCCACACACAAAGCAAAGAGCAACCATAAGATACATTAACCTAGTTAAGGAGGTGCTTTTTTTATGGGTAAAGGTACAGGTGGAGGAGCTGGATCTGGTTATGGGTCTGGTTTCGCTTTGATTGTTGTTTTATTTATCCTTCTCATCATTGTCGGAACTTCTTACGTAGGCAACTATGGCGGAGGTGGCTACGGCGGTGGTGGCTGTGGTGGAGGAGGTTACGGCGGAGGTGGATGGTGGTAAACACCATCAGTCCGTGTAACCATTGAAATTAAATATTGGCATTCGCGAATCCTAAAGGATAGCGAATGCCTCTGTTATCATTAGGCAAGTAAAATGGGATATTGTATCTTACGTCTATTTTTGCGGTAAATATATCGTAAAGGTTGTACCTTGATTACGTTTGCTTTCTACTTCGATAAATCCGTCATGCATTTCAACAATTTCCTTCACAATTGAAAGTCCCAAACCTGTACTATCTTCAGTACGCGTTCTCGCTTTATCCACTTTGTAAAAACGCTCAAATAAATGCGGAATATGTTCAGCATCTATACCTATTCCATTATCTGTAAAAGATACTATGACATTATTTTTATGAATCCGATTCCGAATCTTAATCATACCACCTTGACCTGTGTAACGAATGCCATTGGTTAGTAAGTTGAGCCAAACTTGCCTCAATAATTTCCCATTCCCAAAATACTCCATCGGACGAACATCTAATTCTATAGTTAATTCCTTTTCACGCCATTGCCATTCTGCTAAATCAACCGATTCCCTTAACTGTTCAGCAACATCAAATACCAGACAATCTTCTTGTCCTTCTCCACGGTCTAAAAAGGATAATGTCAATAATTGTTTACTTAATGCGGACAACCTTTGACTTTCTTTATAGATGATATCCGAGTAATGATGACGCATATCTTCTGAAATCTCTTCTTCACGTAGCACTTTAGAAAAACCTTGAATAGAAGTAAGGGGTGACTGAATTTCATGTGATACATTAGAGACAAACTCTTGTCGTTTCTCTTCTGTTTTTGCAAGCTGTTCACTCATTTTTGTGAAATCTTGTGCAAGACGGCCAATTTCATCTGAACGATTAACATTTAATTTCAAATGGAAGTTTCCAGAGGCAATTTTTTTCGTCGCCTCTGTCAATCTCTTAATCGGTCTTACGACAAACATTGTACTAAGTATAATAAGTATGAAGCTGAGTACTAAGATTAACACTAATAAAATTGCTAAAAATATCCGCATTTCTCCGAATTGTAACTTTGTATTCTGACGTACGAATAAAGCCTCAGTTTTTCCATTTACCTGGATTGGAATGCCTACCGTATTGACAAGTTCATTATCAAAAAAACCCGTAATAAACAGTTTCCAAGGATAATCTTTTATCCCGTGATACGTACCGCCCTGTAATACTTTATCAACCATGACTTGATTCATTTCATATTTTCTAAATGGCTCTCCAAATAACCTTCCATCCCCATTTTCATCTATTAAGTAAAACTGATAGCCTAAAGTAGATAAAGTCGTCAAATAATTGCCGATATCTTCTTCCTTACTTTGCTCAAAAATGTCAACTGCATTATTGGCAATCGATACAACCTTCGCATCATTTTGTTCCTTTAATACATGATCATAATATATATTTGTCACGATAAAACCAACGATTGAACTAATTAACATAATCGCCGTCGTCATGACAATAATTCTGACGTAAAGCGTACGCATCGTCGTTCCCCCAATTGAAAACTTCTTTAAAAAATAAATACTGTGAAATGGGATGTAAATAATTGATGATTTTTAGGCGATTACTTCCTCTAACTTATATCCCATTCCCCGAACAGTTTGAATAACAAATCCATGTATTTTTTCATCAAAACGCTGTCGTAGACGCTTAATATGCACATCAACCGTTCTATCATTCCCAGTAAAATCATGACCCCAGACTAAATCAATAAGTTGTTCCCTTGTAAATAATCTTCCAGGGTAGTTTGCCAGCTGTGCTAACAACTCAAATTCTTTTAAGGGTAAAATCATTGTCTTACCTTCTGCTTCTACTTCATAACTTTTACGATTAATAACAATAAAGCCAATTTGTAGGATTTCCTCATTAATCATATTAAATCTACGTAAAAGCGCCTTAATACGAAATAGTACTTCCTTCGGTTCAAATGGTTTGACGATATAATCATCTGTACCTAAAAAGTAAGCTTTTTCCTTATCCGTAATTTCACCTTTAGCCGTAATCATCATAACTGGAATATCATACATGGTTCGGATTTCCTGACATAGCACATATCCATCTACATGTGGCATCATAATGTCAATAAGTGCAAGTTGAATGCGCTCTGTCTGTAATAATTCCAAAGCCTTTTGTCCATTTTCCGCTTCTATTATGTGGTAGCCCTCTTTTTGTAAATAAAATCGTAATAATTCCCGAATATGCGGATCATCATCAGCAACTAAAACATTAATCATCATGGACCCCCCTCTTTCATATCGATAATAAATCATTAGAATTCAGATTATATTTTGATTTAAAAAGTCGCTTTCCAATTATTGAAAAGCGACTCGTCATTTATTCCCCTACTCCATATAACTTTTCTACAAGCTCCCCAATTTGATCCGCGTATTTTTCACACGCTTCTTCAGTTTGCGCCTCAACCATCACACGGATAAGTGGTTCTGTACCAGAAGGTCGAACGAGCACGCGACCTTGATCGCCTAGGACATCTTCCACTTCTTTCACAACATTAGAAATCTCCTCATTGTGTAAAGCTGCTTCTTTATTCGTTACTTTAATATTTTTAAGTACTTGCGGGTATACTTTCATTTCGCTAGCTAGTTCCGAAAGTTTTTTATCAGTTTCCTTCATAACATTTACGAGTTGTAAAGCAGATAACATCCCGTCACCAGAAGTAGCGTGATCTAAGAAAATAATATGGCCAGATTGTTCTCCACCTAAGTTAAATCCGCCTCTACGCATTTCTTCCATCACATAACGATCACCTACAGCTGTCTTATCGCTATGCATACCATGTTTTTCAACTGCTTTATAAAAGCCAATATTACTCATGACTGTGGAAACAACCGTATTATGTCTTAGGAAACCTTTATCGTTCATAAATTTCGCACAAATAAACATAATTTGATCCCCATCGACGATGTTTCCTTTTTCATCTACTGCAATTAATCGATCACCGTCACCATCAAAGGCAAGTCCAATATCGGCACCTTTTTCAAGAACAAATGCTTGAAGTGCTTCTGGGTGCGTCGAGCCAACGCCATCATTAATATTCATCCCGTTAGGTGAAGAGCCAATTGAATAAATATCTGCTTCCATATCTGCAAATAAGTGAGTCGCTAAACTCGATGTAGAACCATGCGCACAATCTAAAGCAATTTTTAAACCAACAAAGTCATTTTCTACCGTATCTTTTAAGTATGAAAGATATTTTTGTGCCCCTTCAAAGTAATTACTAATCGAACCTAAGTCTGTACCAACCGGGCGAGGCAAATCGTCTTCCCCTGCCATCAACTGTTCGATTTCATTTTCTTGCTCATCCAATAGTTTAAATCCATCAGGCCCAAAAAACTTAATGCCATTGTCACCGACTGGATTATGCGATGCTGAAATCATCACACCTGCTTGGGAACTAGTAGCCTTCGTTAAATAAGCTACCCCTGGAGTTGTAATGACACCTAACTTCATTACTTCTGCACCAATGGATAATAAGCCAGCTGTTAAAGCCGATTCCAATAAATATCCAGAAACACGTGTGTCCCTACCTACTAAAAAACGTGGTTTTGTTGACGTGTTTTTCGTTAAGACATAGCCACCAAATCGTCCTAATTTAAACGCTAATTCTGGCGTTAGTTCTCGATTGGCGATTCCTCTTACTCCATCTGTTCCAAATAATTTACCCATTTTCTGTACCTCTCCTTTACTTCCTTTTAACATGACGAGAGCTCTCTTCTTAAAATTGATATATTCAGATTAAAATATAATGTTCATGTATGTATAAGGGGAAAATAATTGCTATATATAAACAAGACGGTAATAAATTTACTATCATAAATTCATGTTCCATTCAATTGAAAGTGTCATTGTTATTTCTCGACGATTTCAATTGTAACTTGCTTCATTTCCCCTTCTATATCTACATCGTCAGGCCCTTCTATTTCTATGGGAACCCGATGCTCACCAACTTCCAAATCCTTCGTATCTACTCGAATATGGAAGTTGGTGGTACGTAGTTCTCTCACAATCTCCTCATTCCCTACAACGGTTATACTCATTTGCCCTTGATTAGGTTGAACAAATTGAACATCTAAATTATCAGCCGTATTTTCTGCAGAGATGCTTATATCCTTAAATACTTTCGTTTGCTTTAAACTAACAGAGATAGCGACCTCGCTTGTTTCCGGAATAATAATTCCTTTAGGTATATCAAGTTTCGCTTCAATAGTTCCCGTTTTATTTACTTTTGATAAATCAATTACTTCAGTTTTTATTTCCTTTATATCATCCAGTGCAGTACTTGTCCCAAAAATTTCAACTTCCTTCACATTCACGTCCATATCTTCTAGAGTTAAACCATCAGGAAGCTTACCTTTCGTCTCAACTTTTACCGGCACTGTTTTACTCGGGTTATTTATTTCTGCGGAAACAATTACATTTTCTGGTTCAATTCTAACTCTCAACTCGTTTCCTTGACTATCATAAACCTTAACCGGTACTTCACGATTATTGATGGATTCGGTTAACCCTGCCACATTCACAAACACTTTGACAAGTGATATCTTTTCAATCACACTTTTTGAGCTTGTTATTTTTACTTTTTGAGGTTCAACCTTATACTCACCTAACTCATAACCATCTGGAAGTTGATCTTTATTTAAGAAATCTGCACTAATACTAAATTCCTTTGTACTTCTTTCCTCAATGACAACATCAATTGACTTTGGCTCAATATAAACTGCAAGTCCTTCTGGCATATTGGTATACTCAATTTCAACGGTGTGCTCACCTTCACCCAGGTTTCGCAAATCAACATACACTTCAAAATTACGTTGTTTATCTGCACGAGTAATATTACTTGTAGAACCCTCAACCGTCACAGACACTGTTTCCGGAATACCACTTACGACATATTTTTGTGCATCTATGCGAACATTTACTGGAACATCCTCTAATACTTTCGTTTCATCTGTACCACCGAAGAAACTATAGTCTTTAGGTTTTGTATCACTCTCTGTATAGGCAACAAAATATAGGAAACATGCCAATACTAAAGCTACTGCTCGAACAAACCATTTACTTCTAAACCATTTATCCATGTTTCTTGCCACCCCATCTCCAAGTTTTTCTTTCAGGGGATTTGATATTGATAGACAAGTTATCTCGTAAAAATGTTGCCAATTCTTCTTCACTTAACTCTCGATGTAATTCACCATTTTTGGTAGCAGAGATTAACCCTGTTTCTTCTGACACAACGATTGTTAATGCATCCGTTACTTCACTAATTCCCATTGCAGCACGGTGCCGAGTTCCTAATTCCTTAGATATAAAAGGACTTTCAGATAAAGGCAAATAACATGCAGCCGCTACAATATTGTCACCTTTTATAATGACTGCCCCATCATGTAGTGGGGTATTGGGTGTAAAGATATTTGTAATTAATTGATGGGTTAATTGACCATTAATAGGTATACCTGTTTCGATATATTCTCCTATACCAGTTTCTCGTTCTATGGTCATTAAAGCACCAATTCTTCTTTTGGCCATGTAATTACATGAATGTACAATATCATGAATGATTTGATCTAATATCTCCTCTTCACTCTTTGCACTTCTGGTAAAAATATTACCCCTACCAAGCTGTTCAAGTGCTCGCCTTAACTCAGGTTGAAAGAGAATAATAATGACAAGAAAACCCCAATCAAGTACTTGTTTCGTTAGCCATTGAATCGTTTGTAAATCAAATAAGATGCTAATCATTCTAACTAAAATAATAACGAAGATTCCCTTTAGTAGCTGAATTGCCTTCGTTCCTCGAATAAGCATTATTAATTTATATAATACATACCAGACGAGGCCGATATCAACAACTATTCTGAGCAGATTTAAAAAACCCCCATCAAGCATGTTCCCACTTCCTTTAAGTATCCGTAAACTATTCATTCACCTACACGATCATAACGTTTCTTATTATACCATATTTTAACCTATCATATCCTTTTTACCATTCCATTTTATGTAGTTTTCAACATGTTTTTTTCGATAAAAATACGCAAAGAAAATGATATTTGAACCATTCCTCTTTATTAGCTATATAAAAGCCAAGCTAGCCTTGTACTTGGAGGATTCGTTCACAGGGCCATTTTTCTTTGCGTATTCTAAAGTTGTTTATGGTTAATCCATCGCAAATATGCCTTTAAACACATTTTTTATATTAAACCAAATCCATTCAAATACTTCATCAACTTTTTCAAGCTCTCCATTTACTTCACCAACTGAAGCCATCAGTCCCTCTCCGTCAATGGAATCTCCATCTACATCATCCTGAATAAGCTTACCTTTAATTAGTGTTACTTTTCCATCCACTTTTCCATCAATTTTAAGATTACCATTTTTAACGACTAAATCACCTTCAACCGTAACGCCTTCTGGGACAATAACTGTGTCACCTTCAATAATTAAGTTATCTTGTTTTGAAACAACGAGCTTTGTATCTTGATGCCAGGTTGAAACCATGCTTCCTAACATAAAAATAACAAATATAGCCGCTGCCGTTAAAACAGGATGCGCTTTAAACCAACGCGTGTATTTAAAACGACGCTTTTCTGTTGGTAAATTTGCCATTACCTTTTGAGTAAAGTGGGGAGGGGCCTCAACTTGTTCTACACTTTTTACTAACGTAATTGTTCGTTTTAATTCATGAAAATATTTCTGGCAATCACTACAATCCTCCAAATGCTTCCGAAGTTTCGCTTCATCATCCATTGAAATATCTCCATCCAAATATATATGCATCAGTTGTATTATTTCTTTATTACAATCTAATTTATCCAAAGTGGATCCACTCCTTTACACGTGACGAAGCTTTTTCCTTAAAGCTTCCCTCCCCCTATGTAAGCGTGTTTTTACAGTACCCAATGGGATATCCATAATATCACTAATTTCTTTAAGGGAGAATTCTTCTAAATAACGCAACATAATGACACTGCGATATTTTGGAGGCAAACTTGAAATTTGCTGAAGTATATATTCCTGCAATTCCATATCTTGCACTTCTTCTTCTGGCAATCTGTCACCTGCAGCCAGTTGGGAATACATATCCAGACCATCCGTTCCTTTCACCTCTGCATCTAAAAAATAATCAGGCTTTCGTTTTCTTAAATGATCTATCGTTAAATTTGTTGCAATGCGATAGAGCCATGTAGAGAACTTTCGCCGATCATCGAAGGAATGGATGTTTACATAAGCACGTATAAATGCTTCTTGAGCAATATCCTCCGCCTCGTGCGCATTACCAAGCATACGAAAGCAATGCTGAAAAATCCTATTTTGAAATAATGCAACTACATCTTCATAGGCAGCCTGATCCCCTTTTTTCACTTGTCTAATCTTCTCTTTTATGATTACATCCATACTAAAATACCTCCGCCAATCCCGCGGCACCTATAATACGAAACATCGTTTAAAAAAGTTTCATGTTTTTATTAAAAAATACAAGCCTGCCCGCATGTTTAACTTATGATGTTATCTACATCATGCTAACAAGTATTTTTCAAATTTTAACTGCATTTTCAAATCTCTTTATATCTTAATCAACCAACATACTACTCCATTTTACCAAAAAAGTAGACTAATTTACATGAAAGATAAAAACTAGCAAAAAATTGTGTTAAAACTATTGCATTATTGCTCATAATTTCATACTATATATATTGGAACAGGGGGATAATATATTGGGTAATCTTTTATTGAAACAAATTGAACAATGTAGGAAAGAAATGATTTCCTTAGGCTCAGAGTATGAGCTCACATCGGATGTAGTTGTTCAATCAAGTAAAAGGTTGGATAATCTACTCCTGCAATATCAAAAAAAAATAGTCGATGACTTCAAGAGTAATCATTACATAATAGATTAATAAAACAACTGTTTTCTAATTGAATGAAAACAGTTGTTTTATTTGTATAGAGTAAAACTCCCATCAGAGTGGGGCTTTCGCATATTGCCTACTGATTTTCAGTTGTTATCCCTAACTTTTCATTCTTAAATACCATCGAATCCCTGTGGTCGGGGTCTTATACCGAGTAAGATAGCAACAAATAAAGTATGCGCTTACAATAATTGTTCGCCAAAAAGTGATCCCATCAATCCAACGGCAAGCGTAGCTGTTTTATTACGGTCATCTAATATCGGATTTACTTCAACAAATTCTGCTGAAACTAATAAATCCGAAGCTGCAATCATTTCCATTGCCAAGTGACTCTCTCGATATGTTAATCCCCCAGGTACAGGTGTACCAACTCCTGGTGCCTCTGTAGGATCTAATCCATCAAGGTCTAAACTCAAATGAATACCTTCAGTCTTTTCCGCTAAATAATCCAATGCCTCTTTCATAACAAAAGGCAGCCCCATGAAATCAATTTCGTGCATAGTATAAACTTTAATCCCTTTCTTACGAATAAAGTCCCGTTCACCTGGATCTAACGAACGAGCACCTATAATGACAACATTCTCAGGTTTTATTTTAGCTGTTTGACTATATAAATTTGTAAGCCTTTCGTCACCATACCCCAAGCTAGCTGCCAGTGGCATCCCATGAATATTACCAGATGGGGATGTTTCCGAAGTATTTAAATCACCATGTGCATCATACCAAATAACCCCCAGATGTTCATGGTGTTTGGCAAGACCCGCTAAACTTCCAATCGCAATACTGTGATCCCCTCCAAATATTAATGGGAAAGAACCTTTTGCTACTTCCTGATCTACCATTTTAGCTAATATCGTATTTGCTTCTACGACTTGATTTAGATTTTTCAAATGTGCATCAGCGTACTTTTGATCTGGACGATGAATAGGAATGTCGCCTAGATCGTGTACATCATATCCTAGGTTTTGTAAACGTTCAATCGCTCCAGCATAGCGAATTGCACTTGGCCCCATATCAACTCCACGACGACTTTGTCCTAAATCCATTGGTACCCCAATTATTGATAATTTCTGTTTCATATCTTTCCCCTCCCTATCGCTATTTTATCGGAAGGTATCACAATGACTCAACTCGACATTTCCATGTATATTTATGCGTATCAAATACGGATGGTTAATCTAACATAAAATTACCAAATAAAAAAACGGGTATTTAACCCGCTAATATAAAGTATCTTCTTTTGCACCATATGGATATAATTGTAAATCCAAAGACTTAATGCCAGCTCGTTCCCATGCGCTTATCAAAGCATCCGCACTTTCCTTTGTTGGCATAAACGCAATACCACAATCTCCACCACCTGCACCAGATGACTTTCCGGCTCCACCGTATTGCTCGGCTAAGTCACAAAGCGTTTTTAATAAAGGCGTTTCAATCGGTACAGATGCCTTATCACCGACCTTTTGCAACGCGCGGCGATTTTCTTTGATTCCTTGCATTAGCTGTGAATATTGCCCGTTCCTTAAACCGGTACCAATCTTCGCAACTGCTTCTTGACTCTCATCTAGAAAAAGCTGAAAATGTTGTGGATCATTCAATTTTAGTCGTAATACTTGATCAACTAACTTCGCAGTAGAAGCGGGTTTCCCCGTCCATCCGATGCACATATAAATAGGCGAAGGAATGGAAATCGGTTTAATTGTCAAGTACTTCCAATCTTTTTGTAGCAATGTATGTAAATCCGTTGCATTTTTATAGGCTTCTGATAACCATTCCGCCTGAAAAGAAGCATATTCTAATAATCCGCCATGAGATGATGCTGCAACGTCTGCACCAGAACCGTTTCCTTGTGTGGCAACATGCGAAGTAGCAGCAAGTTGAAATACTAACTTGGCGGTAGGACGTTCAGGCAGAAAATATGTCAATATAGCAGAAATAACAGATGTTGAAACAGCCGCACTTGAACCTAATCCATATTTTTTACCTGATTCATCATCGAGTTCACTTTTAACCGTCAACGAGAATGATTCCCAAGCAATGGACTGTTCTTCTAAAAATTGAAGGGCAATTTCCATCGCACTTTTCACAAAGTTTACACGGGTGTCATCTACTGCCACATGTACATGGCGATTAGTGTAGTCCCAATGCAACTGATGTAAACCAAAGTTTTCAAGTGTTACAAGATGCTGATTACTTGATTCTATTGTTGTATAAACAAAACGATTAACTGCCATCGTTATAAGGTTTTGATGCGGCTCAAGAACAGCAAATTCACCTGCAATATTTAATTTTCCTGGAGTTTTTATACGCAATGGTGATTTTGGCAAAATTTACTCATCCTCTGTTGTATAAGTTACACCTCGACCCGGTTTACTTACAATTACATCGGTTACACCAGGTAAATGACGAAATGTATTGACGATTTTATCCTCGTTTTCTGGTAAATAAAGTACTTTCACATTTGGGCCAGCATCAATTGTGAAATAAGCTGGAATTCCTTCTTCTCTTAACTTTTGCACCGTTTGCATCACGGAAACTGTAATATCATTCCAATACGTAAATGGTGGTGCAGCACCAAGTGTTGTTGCATGCATCTTGAGACAATTTGCTTCCGCAACAGCACCTACCTTCTCAAAATCTCGTGCTTCAATCCCTTGTTTAATTTCACGTAAATCTGCCGGTATGCTATCTACCCATCCTTTAAAAAATGGCGAAGTATCCACAGTACGTTTCATTCCTTCACGACTGGAAACTTTTTTCTCCTTTGCCGAAAGAACGATCGCAGCAACCCGAACATCCCAAAAATTTTGTTCTGCAATCGGAACAGCATACGAATCGGAACCATCTTCAAGTGTTCCTTGTTGCCACTCAGCAAAGCCACCATATATGGACCGACATGCAGACCCTGAACCTTGCCTTGTCAAACGAGATAACTCATGATCGGCTAGTTGTAAACCAATTGCCTTTGATCCAGCGGCAGCTAGAGCGGCAAAACCTGAAGCAGATGATGCAAATCCCGCTGCAGTTGGAACATGATTTGTAGAATGTACCGTTGCAAATAGATTTGGTTTATCCGCTATTTTCCTAATTAGATCTAGAAATAACGTAACACGTTCGTAAGCTATCCCATTAATCTTTTCCTTATTTAAAAAAAAGCTATCTTCAGTTAACGAATCTTGAAAATCGACTGTTGTTTCCGTATAAAATCCATCCAACGTTAGTGATAAACTATTATTTGTAGGTAAAATTAAGGAATCATTACGTTTTCCCCAATATTTAATTAACGCAATATTTGTATGTGCCTTCGCAGTTGCTTTCATACCTATCTCCTTCTCCCTCAACTCACAAAAAGAGCATGATATATATCAATTCCAAAGAGGCTGATAAAAAATGTAGTGTATTTGCCTACTCGCCAAAAAAAAGCAGGAGAAAAGACATCCTGCTCTCATTTTTACAACTACTCTTCACTATCTTGTCTTTTTAAAACAAAAGGCCAAACAGCATGCGCACCAAACTTTCTTAATTTATCAGCAAGCTGTCTTGAATGCACTTCATTTTGTGCTAAAGCAATAATACAACCACCATTACCTGCACCTGTAAGTTTCGCTCCTAAAGCACCTTCCTGTCTTGCAAAGTTAATTAATTTATTTAAAGTAGCATCACTTACACCTAGCGCTTCAAGTTCCTTTTGTGCCTCATTTAATAATTGTCCTAAAATATTCTTTCCAGCCTTTTCAAGTGCATGTTTAGCTTGATAAGTTAATTCTCCAATGCGATCAAGCTTTTCTTGGATTATCTTGGGGGCTGATTTGAATAAATTCGCCACAGATTCAACAGCAGTACGTGTATCACCGTATTTACCCGTATCAGCAACGATAAAATGAAAATCATCACTAGGTTTTATATAGTAAACTGGGTTTTCTCTTTCAAACCAAACCGGGCATTCAGCTGTTATAGTTAACGTATCAATCCCACTCGGGGCTCCATGTGCCACTTCTTCCGATAAATTTGCAAAATATAATAAGTCTTCCTTCGTATACGGCTGTTCGGCATAAGCAAACAAAGACTTCACAACTGCAATCGCAACGGATGCACTAGAACCTAATCCTTTTCCTGGTGGAATGGATGACTTAACTTGAATTAATAAATCTCTATGTGGTAATTTTAAGTGATCCAACGTTTCATAGATACTACGTACAATTCCTGCTAAGGATTTAGGCGCAGAACTAATTGGACCATGGTAAAATGTGCTATCAATTTTAATTGTGCCTGGGACATACTCGATTACAGATTCAACACCAACTAATGGAAAGGGAATCGCGATTGCAGGTTGTCCGTGTACAACTGCATGTTCCCCAATTAGTATTAATTTGCTATGAGCTACACCGATAGCTATTTGTTCTGTTGTCGTAACTTTTTCTGCACTCATTTTATATACTGTTCCACCAATTCTTTTGCTCTACCTACACGGATTTCTTTTTCTTCTACTAATTTATTTGCAATCATATCTATCATCTCCCCAGCAGCCCCCGCGGCAATTGCGACAGAGCGAGAATGTAATGCCATATGACCTTTTTGTATCCCATCGGTAACTAATGCTTTCAATGCCCCAAGGTTTTGTGCCAATCCAACAGAAATAATAACTTGCGCCAACTCTTCTGCTGAATCAATTTCTAATATTTGTAAAGCTAATTTAGCTACAGGATGAACACGGGTGGCTCCTCCAACAATACCGATGGACATTGGTAACTCTAGTTCGCCTACTAAATTACCCTGCTCATCTACTGACCACGTTGTCATCGATCGATATCTACCCGTACGAGCTGCATAGGCATGTGCTCCCGCTTCAACGGCACGCCAATCGTTACCAGTCGCAATTACAACCGGGTCAATACCATTCATGATTCCTTTATTATGCGTAACAGCACGATACGGATCAGAGTCAGCAAATTCAAACGCATGTACAATACCATCACGCACTTCTTCTCCAGTAAAACCGTCACTTGCCAACAGTTTTGGCGGAATAACACAAGTAGCCTTTGCTAATGACCGATCAGCGTAATTGGAGAGAATTCGTAAATAAACCTTACCTTTTGTTAGCTCTTCCACCAAAGGTGCAATAGACTCCACCATCGTATTAATGATATTCGCACCCATTGCGTCGCATGTATCAATATACATATGCAAGATAAGCATTTTATCATACGGTGAATCAGATTCTTCATTAATAATACGAACATCTAAATCCTTTGCTCCACCACCCCTAGCCACAATACTAGGGTATGCATCATTACATGCAGCAACCAATTTATTTTTCTCGTTTATTAACATTTCCTTTGCAAGTTGAAAATCAGGGCAACCGACTACTTGAATTTGCCCGATCATGACTCTACCTGTCGATTCTGTCGTAAATCCACCAGCTCCGCGAATAATCTTCGCTATATAACTTGCAGATGCTACAACAGAGGGCTCTTCTATAGCCATTGGGACGATATACTCTTTTCCATTGATTAAAAAGTTTAGTCCTAAACCTAAAGGAAGAGGAAGGGTCCCAACTACATTTTCAATCATATTATTTGCAATATCTATTGGCAATGATTTTTCAGATGATAATACCGCAATATCTTCATCAGAAAAATCGTTCCATTTCTTTAGAATCTCAGTCCGTTCTGTAACGGTCTTATTATAAAAGCCTGGGATTCTAGAAGATTTCATATGAATTCATCCTCTTTTTCTGTCATGATCATGCTTCTATTTAGCATGTAACAATATAGTTTATTCGTAAAAGATATTAAGATATATAAATTATAATATAAAACATAACATTATGCAGTAGAAGTGATACATTTTCAGTACGAGTTCATAAAGGTGGATATTTTTACCTGGCCTTTTGAACTACATTTTAAAGTCTATAATAAATTCTCCCATCTATTATGTTAAAATACACTATAAAATGCAAATAAACAAGGTTGTTTTTCAGACGACCTTGTTTATTTGGGTAATAACATGTAGTTTTTTTAAATATATAGTGGACAATTTATATTCATGATGAGCCATACAGGATTCGAACCTGTGACCCTCTGATTAAAAGTCAGATGCTCTACCGACTGAGCTAATGGCTCGTGATGTTAATGATGCTCCGCTTCCTACAGGTCGTGCGTGCCATACCTCACTTCCTTTTGCCTATTCAAGAAGTGATGGGAAGTTCGGTTACTCGTAGTTAATTCGGTAGATGTATTGCTCGTTGCTCTACCGACTGAGCTAATGGCTCGTGATGTTAATGATGCCCCGCTTCCTACAGGTCGTGCGTGCCATACCTCACTTCCTTCATGCTTATTCAAGAAGTGATGGGAAGTTCGGTTACTCGTAGTTAATTCGGTAGATGTATTGCTCGTTGCTCTACCGACTGAGCTAATGGCTCGTGATGTTAATGATGCTCCGCTTCCTACAGGTCGTGCGTGGCATACCTCACTTCCTTTTGCCTATTCAAGAAGTGATGGGAAGTTCGGTTACTCGTAGTTAATTCGGTAGATGTATTGCTCGTTGCTCTACCGACTGAGCTAATGGCTCGTGATGTTAATGATGCCCCGCTTCCTACAGGTCGTGCGTGCCATACCTCACTTCCTTCATGCTTATTCAAGAAGTGATGGGAAGTTCGGTTACTCGTAGTTGATTCAGTAGATGTATTGCTCGTTGCTCTACCGACTGAGCTAATGGCTCGTGATGTTAATGATGCTCCGCTTTGCTTTAGTTAACAGTTGTTTTGATCCATGCATTAAAAATAAACACAAAAAAGCTGGGCTACTAGGATTCGAACCTAGGAATGACGGGACCAAAACCCGTTGCCTTACCGCTTGGCTATAGCCCAATAATCATATGGTGGAGGGGGGCAGATTCGAACTGCCGAACCCTGAGGGAGCGGATTTACAGTCCGCCGCGTTTAGCCACTTCGCTACCCCTCCATAAATATATTTTACAAGATGGCTTGTTCTTATACATAAAATAAAAAAAGTGCCGGCCAGAGGACTTGAACCCCCAACCTACTGATTACAAGTCAGTTGCTCTACCAATTGAGCTAGGCCGGCATATAATAGTTCACGCTAACATCAAGAATACTTGGTGACCCGTACGGGATTCGAACCCGTGTTACCGCCGTGAAAGGGCGGTGTCTTAACCGCTTGACCAACGGGCCACTATGTAATTTCTCAAGTCAACGATTTTCATTATATACACTATTTCACATTTTGTAAAGGGGTTTAATAAACTTTTTTTATACTTCTCTTCATTTTTCAACAAAAACATTGATTTCATAAGTTTTTAAAACCCTTCACTCCTCTCCTAATATTCTTTAACTTATTGATAATTAGAGTAGTGTCATGACAACGTGAATTCCTATGAAACTTATCACACCATAATAAATTGCTCTTCAAAACAGAGGATATTAGCAAGTTTTGGATGTACTATTTGTCTCCTTACAAATATTTAGATTTCACTTTTGGATTTAGTGCATTCATTTATTATCACAATTATTACATTTAAATTTTGACGTTCTAATATTTAGAATACCTTCTCTAATCCTACCGAGGATTATTGACTTAATAGTTTTATTATTCTAGAATAAAAGTAATTGAATACGAGAAGAGAGGTTGATTCTAGATATTTGTCTAGAATCATGAAAAGGGAAGTCCGGTGCAAAACCGGCGCGGTCCCGCCACTGTAAATAGGAGTTTTCTATCCATGCCACTGTCAAACGATGGGAAGGTGATAGAAAATGATGATGATGAGCCAGGAGACCTGCCTTTCTTTATACGATTCGACCTACGAGGATAGGAGGGATTGCTTATACAATATAACTTGCATACTTTTTGAGTTATACACATATCGTACAGCCCTGCTGTGCATTGCATAAGCATACACCTCTAATTTAGGAGGTGTATTTTTTATTGTTGTATGAAAAGAATCTGATGAAAGTTTGATTGAAAAGAACACAACACTTTTACTTGCAAATCAAAATTTACTACAGAAGATAATAACCTATTTTGAAAGCGTAACCATTGGAGGGGTAAATCATTGAAAAAGTTTCAAAAAATAATAAGTACTAGTTTAGTAATCTTACTTACTTTATTTTTAGCCTTGCCCAATCTAGCTACTGCTACAGCACGAGTTGATATTCACACGATTGATGAAGCGATTGATAAAGCTAGCGAATACATGATTAATAAAGACGAAGGTGTTATAAGTGAATGGGAAGCAATAGGTTTAGCGAAGGCTGGTAAAGAAGTTCCAGCATCCTACCAAGATTGGTTTCATTCCAACTTTCAAAGTCAAATTATAAGAGGACTAGATAACGGTCGCATTAAAATTACTGATATTGAGCGCTTAACCATTGCTGCTGTTGCAATAGAAAAAGACCCAAGAAACATTGATGGCATCAATTTAATCGAGCTCATTTATAATAGTCCAGATCATCGAAGTGGCGCTGACACGATGACATTTCAAGGAAATAACGGTCCGATATTCGCACTAATTGCACTTGACACAAAATCATTCGACGTACCAGATGATGCACGTTGGACACGTCAAAGCTTAGTCAATGAATTGTTACGTACACAAAATAAAGATGGTAGTTGGAATTTAAATGAAGCTTTTGGTTCTCCGAGTGTTGATATTACAGCAATGGCTTTAATAGGCCTAAGTCCATATAAAGATCAACCACTTGTAGAGGAGGCTTTAGATAAGGCTACCAATTGGCTATCATCGATTCAAAAGCAAAATGGTGGATTTGATGGTGGTGATTTTGTTGGCGGAATTACGAGTGAGGCTGCATCACAAGTCATCATCGGTTTAACTTCTTACGGTATTGACCCGACAAGTGAGTTATTTACGAAAAGCGGCAATCACGTCATCAGTCATTTATTAAGTTTCCAAGCTGACGATGGTGGATTTAAGCATACCGCTGAAGATACGTCGTCTAATTCTATGGCAACAGAACAAGCACTACAAGCATTAGTTGCTTACAAACTATTTCTTGAGGGCAATGGTCCGCTTTATCACTTCGGAAATCATGACAAAGACCCGACACCACCAGTTGAAGATGTTACGCCAGAAATCAGTGTAAAAGGGTTAAACAATGGAGAAATTATCACATCATCCGAAATCACCTTTACTGTTTCAGCAAAAGCTGGCGATCAACAGCTTGAGCCAATAGTACAATTAAACGGCAAAGACTTAACCGCAAATGGCGGGCAGTATACAGTACAATTAAATAAAGGAGAAAACAAAATTTCTATACATGCCGAAAGTGATAGTGGAAAAGTAACTTCAGTCCAATATATTGTAATATATCAAGCAACAAATACGATTGAAGTTGGCGAAGCATTACCTGTAGCAAGCTATGAAAGAATCGTAATAGCAGGTTCAAATACACAAGTCGTATTACCTGATAATATTCCACAAGGGACGACTCTATTGATTGAAAAGTCTGCATGGGATCACGATGGACTAACAAAAGTTGGAGACGCATTTAACTTTATATTCCAGCACCCAGAGAATAAACAAATAGCAGGCGTGTTTACATTAACGATGGGAGTATATGACAACAGCGAAAAGGAAAAAACTGGGGTCTACCATTACAATGAAGAAACTGGAAAATGGCAGTATGCCGGTGGATGGGGGCAAATGAAAGATGATGTAATCATAGTTGATGTCAATCATTTTTCAACTTATGGCGTGTTTATGGATACGGAAGGACCTACTAACGTTCAGCTTAAAAGTAAATCAACGACAAATAACCAAGTTACGTTAGACTTTTCAGCTGAAGATCCATCAGGAATAGCATCCTATGACCTTTATCGAGATGGTAAACTTCTACAAACAATAAAGGGAAATGAACATGAATTTATCGATACAGATGTACAGCCCGGCAAAGAATATCTCTATGAAATTATCTCTACTGATAAACTTGGTAATGAATCCGAGAAAACTAGCTTACGAGTAAAGGTTAGTGTCAGCGAAGAGACAGTAAAAGAAGATAATGATAATCAAGATGAAATGAACAACGGAAATCATGACAATGATAATTTACAAGGGAAAACGGACAAGGACAAAGAAACGACATTAGCACCAACAGACACGAATCAAGGTGATAAATTACCAGCAACAGCTACAAACATATACAATTTCTTCTTCATAGGAACAATGCTCGTTATGATTGGTATGTTTGTACTGTACGTTCGAAAAAAGCACATTATTTAAGATGGAATGAAATAGAACGTAAATTAACGGGAATACCATCCCCGTTAAAATAGACAGTAACCATAAAATATAATGGCGCGAAAATATCTTTAATAAACAAGGAGGACACTGCATGCGTAATCCATTAAAGATTTTATTTACTATTATCGTGTCTGCAATCATCATGTTAAGTTTAGCAGGTTGTGCTGATTCATTCAAAAAGCCAACGGGTCTGGAAGATAAAGATGGCATAGAATTAACGCATTCAACTGATGACCAAATAGCATCTAAGGATAGTCAGGAAGAAGAACAAACAGACCGCAATAAACCGAATAATGCAAGTACTGTAAAAAAGCAAGACGAAAAGTCAAATCAAACAAGTTCTTCTAAAGATAAAACAGTCAGCAAGGGTAAATCTGACAGTGGAGAATCATCGTCTAAAGAAAAGACCGACACGAAAGGAAAAAGCAAAGATATAACGTCTAGTAGCCCTTCATCGAACAAACAAAACAAAGAAAAAACGAAAGAGAAGAAATCAGATACAAAAAAGTCTCCTTCTACTAACAAGACAAAGGACAAGGAGAAAAAGTCTGACAAGGAGAAGAAGGAAGATCCAGAACCAGCAAAACAGAAGACGAGCACAATGGTTTATTCTATTGTTATATCGGATAACGAAGTCCCCTTACCACCAACAGAAATGGCAGTCCTAGATGAAGGCGATACGGTTTTAGAAGCGTTAATCCGAATAACCCGCGAAAGAAAAATCCAAATGGATTATCGCGGTGGCAGAGGGGCAACTGCTTATGTAGAAGGTATTGATAATGTCTATGAATTTGATCGTGGACAGGGTAGTGGTTGGATGTACCGTATCAATGGTGTGTTCCCAGATCGTGGCGCCGGGGTTGTACCAGTATGCCCTGGTGACCGCGTGGAATGGATATACACAACGGACTTAGGGAAGGACATTGGTGCAGACTTAGCCCCTGTCCGCAGAGATGGGAAATGTCCAACGCCATAAGATAAACATATTCAGTCGATGATATTTTCAGCAACATTTTGAATGTATGTTCATAAAGCACCCCGTCGGCTATGTTCCTAACGTCTAGGATTCGTGTAACGCAATGACCATAGACGTTGGAACTGCCGGCTTTATAAAGAGATATATTATTTCGCCAAATTTTTAAGCAACCTTTTAAATTAAATCATCTCTTTACGGTACATTCAGTAGCAGCATGCACATGATACACTACTGAATGAATTTTCATGGATTAAAAAGTAGGTGGAACGATGGAAAGTGGATTTCGCGGGTACCATCCATATGTACAGTTTCTTTATTATATATACACAGGTGCATTGGCATTTTACTTCAATCATCCATTATTTTTATGTACGGCCTTTTTACTCATCGTATTCGTAAATATTTCACATGATCGTGGACTGGCGCTTAAACAATGGATTCCAGCACTGTTCATAATGGCAACAATTATCATCGTGCTTAATCCGTTTTTAGTTTCCCGAGGTACAAATATTTTGTTTTACTTTAGAGGAAAACAGGTTACATTGGAAGCGACAATATATGGTGTGACAATGGCTTTATCCATTGCTCTCATACTACTTATCTTTGTATCCTTTAACTTGATCTTAAACGGTAATCGTTTCCTATACATATTTTCTAAGTTTTTGCCACGTACTGCCTTTTTAATTATGCTAGCAATTCGGTTCGTCCCTTTGCTAAAAAGACGTCTACAGGAAATTACCGCCGTACAGCGCATAAGAGGAATCAGTATGGTGGAAGGATCGATTATAAAACGGGCTAAAACTGGGATGGTCTTTACACAAATCTTGTTAACATGGTCATTGGAAGAGGCCATTCAAACAGCTGACTCCATGAAATCAAGAGGATATGGAATCGGAAGGAAAAGCACCTACATTCCTTTTCAAATAACCAAAAGGGATTGGGGATGGCTTCTGACACTTAGTTTATTATTTATCATATGTATTTCCGGAGGATTACTAGGGTATGGGAAAATCCTCATCTATCCAAAACTTGGAACATTACATATTTATTCACTTGATTGGTTCCTTTATATTTGTATGATTATGTTATATTCATTTCCAATACTTGTGGAAGGGAGAGAGCAATTAAGATGGCGATGATTCAAATAAATAATCTCTCATTTCAGTATGCCGACACGGAGGAAAATACGCTAGAAAATCTTTCCCTCCATATTAAGGAAGGAGACTTTGTTCTACTTTGTGGTCCTAGCGGTTGTGGCAAAACGACATTACTCCGATTATTAAAGAAGGAAATTGCACCGGTTGGTCACGTAACTGGAGATATATTATATAGGGGTAAGCTTTTAAACGAATGGGATGACCGTATTCTAATTGAAGAAATTGGCTTTGTTTTTCAAGATCCAGAAAATCAAATCATTATGGATGACGTCATGCAAGAAATTGTATTTAATATGGAAAATCTACATTATTCGCAGTTAGAAATGCGTAAACGATTAGCTGAGCTTGTTCACTTTTTTGGAATGGAGTCCCTCTTACAAACGAAAACATCTGAACTTTCCGGTGGACAAAAGCAAATGTTAAATTTATTATCCGTTCTTTTATTAAAACCAACACTACTCTTATTGGACGAGCCTACTTCCCAATTAGATCCTGTGGCAGCGAAAGACTTCATTCTAATGCTAGAAAGAATGAATAAGGAAATGGGGATTACGATTATACTTGTGGAGCATCGGTTAGAAGAATTATTTTCCATTGCCGATCATGTAGTTTGTATGGAGCAAGGGAATATTATATATGAAGGAACAAGTAAAGATGTCATTTATTCTGCTTTCCAACAACAAGATGAAGTCTTTTCATCCTATGTACCATCCATATCCCAATTGTATATGAAAAAGGAGAGAAACCCGAAACTATTAGAAATACCGTTGACAGTAAAGGAATGTAAAGCTTGGTTACGTACTTTACCAACGTTTACAAAAAGACATGCAGATGCTAAAACAGTTACAGACAAAAGGCCAATTCTGGAATTAACTGATATATATTTTCAATACACAAAAAAGGCTCCTTTTGTACTAAAAAACTTATCCATACAAATAAAGAAGGGTGAATTCTTTTCAATCGTCGGTGGAAACGGTTCCGGGAAAAGCACCTTTTTGAAAGCAAGTATCGGCAACATCAAACCACAGCGTGGAAAAGTATCATTTTTAGGTAAAGAGACAAGCAAATTAAAAGGTGATGTTCTTTTTCGTAGTTTTGCTTATTTACCACAGCATCCACAATCATTTTTTATTCATGATAGTATCGAAAAGGAAATGCAGGAGACAGTAAAGCGACATCATGTATCAAATGGTTCAGAAATAATAACTAAAATGTTAGACGCCTTCGGAATTCAGCATATTCGTTATCGCCATCCATATGACTGTTCTGGAGGGGAAATGCAAAAGGCTGCACTCGCATGTATGTTGCTAGGAAATCCAGAAATTCTTTTTATTGATGAACCTACAAAAGGCCTTGACCCAATTTCAAAGGAGAATTTTGCTGAAATCATTCAAAGACTCCACCAAAATGGATTAACGATTGTCATGGTTACGCATGATATTGAATTTGCAGCACGATATGCAGAACGCTGTGCCATGATGTTCGATGGTGCAATTACGACTATCGGGACACCGAAGGAATTGTTTAGTGGTAATTATTTTTATACGACTGCCATTAACCGTGCAACAAGTAATATGCACATAGAGGAAATGCTCACTTTAGAGGAGGCAATAGAAACATGGCCAAATCACGTACTTATTTAATGATCATTTCACTCATTATTTTTTTCCTGTTAGTCGTCTCTATTACGCTATTAAAATATCATGCCTATTTCCTATTAAGCATGGTCATACTCGCCTGTATCATGGTTCCATTTTTTATCCGCTTTGAATTTCGTAATATTACAGGAAGAGAGGTCGTCATTTTAGCAATATTAGCGGCAATTGCAGCTGTCGGACGAGTTCCATTCGCTGGATTGCCTAGTGTGCAGCCTACCTCTTTCGTTATTATGATAACTGGTCTCGTATTTGGTGCAGAATCTGGCTTTATCGTTGGTGCAGTGGCCGCAATTGTTTCCAATATCTTTCTAGGCCAAGGTCCTTGGACGCCTTGGCAAATGTACGCATGGGGGATGATGGGGATGACCGCAGGATTACTGCGAAATATAGACTGGATGAATAAACGGTGGGTTCTATGTATATTCGGATTTGTATGGGGTTATCTATTTGGCTGGTTTATGAATATATGGATTATCGTTAGTAACATGAGCAATATCTCATGGGAATTTATCGTTGGTATTTATATTTCCAGCTTCTATCACGACCTCGCACATGCACTTTCTAACGTCCTGTTCATAGCCATCTTCAGTGTATCATGGATTAAAATTATCAACCGAACAAAAATAAAATACGGACTATTCGAATGAAACATGGGGACGGTTCTCTTGTTTCATCTCGACATGTGAAGATCGAGTCTTCTGATCCATCTGCAGACAGTATTCGAACGATACCGTACTTAATTTCGCACTTTCCTCAACAATTGCTTGTCTTTTTTCAGGCTTTTACTTTATTATTGTAACCAGGTACTAATACCAAATTATATTTTTTGTTTCCTTACTATGAAAATTACGCTATACTTAATGAAGGAATCTTATTTGGGGGTGCAACAATAACAATGTCACAATTATTGGATGGAAAAAAAGTAGTAATTATGGGTGTTGCGAATGAAAGAAGTATTGCATGGGGAATTGCCAAGTCTTTATACAATGCTGGAGCAAAACTTATATTTACGAACCGACAAGAGCGATCATATAAAAAACTAGTAAAATTACTTGAAAAACATCATATGAATCCAGAGCTTATCGTTAGCTGTGATGTTGCAAATAACGAAAGTATTGAACAAGCCTTTGCTGAAATAAAGGAAAAAGTAGGCACGATTCACGGCCTCGTTCATTCAGTTGCCTTTGCGAATCGTGAAGATTTACAAGGTGATTTTAGCGACACATCACGTGATGGCTTTTTACTAGCCCAAGAAATAAGTGCCTTTTCGCTAGTTGCTGTTGCAAAAGCGGCAAAGCCACTAATGTCAGAAGGCGGAAGCATCGTTACCCAAACATATCTGGGAGCAGAAAGAGTTGTTAAAAACTATAATGTCATGGGAGTTGCTAAAGCATCTCTTGAAGCAAGTGTACGCTACTTAGCAGAAGACATTGGGAAAGATGGTATCCGTGTTAATGCCGTCTCAGCTGGACCAATTCGTACCTTATCAGCAAAAGGTGTCTCTGGTTTTAATGAAATTAACGCTGTCATTGAAGAAAAGTCACCATTAAGACGAAGTGTCGATCAAGATCAAGTTGGCGATGCCACACTATTCTTCTTAAGCGACTTATCTCGTGGTGTTACAGGCGAAGTCCTACATGTAGATTCAGGGTTTCATATAATTGGATATTGATAATTAGATAATTTGCAAGAGGCTGGGGCAACATCAAAGGGGCAGACTCCTCAAGAAGGGGGGTCTGACCCCTTTTTTGCATGAAGTAGAACAAACTAAATAAATACTTTCATTTGACATGAAGTAACGCCTAAATGTAGATAATCAGCCTTTCTATCACCAACACCGATTACCAACTTTTTTATAATATATTCAACGTTACACTCAAAATCAAAAAGGACAAATTTGATTAATGTCAAACTGTCATCATTTTTAAATATATTAGTGCGTTTCCTGTCCAGGGTAAACTCGGGTCCATAAAACACTTATCTGTACAAAATCCCTCACTCATATTCTTCGCTTATTTGGCAAAACATATGATGGAGGAGGGTTGTGAATGGAGCGTTCAAAACGAAGATTCCACCAAAACGAGGACATGATTGCACCTGGAATGAATACAGATGACAAGCTTGATATGGATGCAAGTGATACAGAGAAGCAAGCTGGGGAAACAACAAAAGTAACAAAGCTTATCTATGACGAATACGATCCTAGTGAAAAATAAAGTGAAGCTTCAATCAGTAGGAGCTTTCGTTTTTCCTACTAATTGTTAGCTCATCCTAACGGCTTTTATGGTTACGGACCACACTTATTATTCATCAAATCCCCACGAACGATTGAAGTGGGTCTTGCACCAGCTAAAATGATAAAATTTTTTATTAACCCCTCTCTAATATGCAGCATCAGAGGGGGGGTTATAAGTATACAGCTTATACGTTCAAAGAATCCTTTAACTCGGCCAATCTTTCCCTGTATTCTTCTGTACTAATTTCACCACGGGAATAACGCTGTCTTAATATATCAATCGCTTGATCCTTTGGATAAGGTTTCTCATTAGACGACCTACGAACAAGATAAACAATGAGCCAAATAACTAAACCCCAAAAAACGATCATCATGATTCCACCACCAAACATCATTGGAAAAAAACCGTCCCAATTTCCTCCATGGTGCCACATCATCTTTGATCACCTCGTAATCCTTCATTTTTTATATGCCATGCTATATAACATGGCGCTTCATTATCATTTTATTACTTTCCCCCCCAAGTTACCATTAACCAAGTTCATTTCTCACATTATTATTCCTTTTCCTTTCACTACTTTGTCATACTTTGCTAATTATGCTTTCGATTAGTCAGTAGTCACTATTTGGGTATCTATTCATAAAATAAAGTAAAACTTCAATCAGTAGGGGGTATTCGTACATACCACCCATTAAAGGAGAACAAAGGTTAAGATCGCAATTTCTTTTTGCAATGCTTTGTGATGTACGTCTTTTAAACCCAAATAAACCAGGTTTTTACTGGCTATCCATCCCCTACTTATCGTTCGTTAAAAATCCTCAAATCTTTGAAACGAGGATTTTACAGCAAGTATTCCTGTGATTACTAATGAGGAGGTTGGTATCTATGTTGCCATCTGTAGATCTAGGATTAATGACTGATCATCTTAACTCACACGAAGGTGTAATGAATAAATTAAAGCTTTATACTTCTATTGTTAAAAACAATTCGTTAAAATCTATTATTACATTGCAAACAAATATACTACGTGACCATGTTCAGGTTATGTTAGGGTTAATCAATCCAAATACGTACAATAAGACCGAGCTTAAGTCGTTTCATGAACAATTTCAACATCTCCTCCATCAACCACAAATAACAATTCAAGGTAATGAGGCCTATCCAGACAAATGGATCACATTAGAAAGCAATAGTACTGCAAATAACATGGGAATGGTAAATTTCTTTTCCGCCTCCATGATGCAGGATGAAAAAGTAAAAAGGATTCATATTCTTATGGCATTACAAAATGTAGAATTGCAACGTTTATATAAGGAAATAATAAAACATAACAGCTGGTCTTACACCCCACACGCATCTATAGCGGAACAAACGGATACAATTCACCATTTACACTATTTACTACAAATATAGATGGAAATAAATAAAGTTTCTAGAACGGTAACGGAGATTCTTCGTACATTTTTCGTATATCATTTTAATAAAGCCTTATACTAAGTGGATAAGTTTTCAAGCACACAACAAAACCAATTAACACACCTAGCAATACACTTTGTAAAGGAGGATTTTTTTGTTTTCTTCACGCGGGGATGCACATCATTTATATTTACAATTGAAAAAGGAACGTCATCTAAAGGAAAATAAATATTTAAAGGAAACCGCAGACATTCAAAAATTCTATGAAACAGTCGATAGTCATACGTTAAAGCTCATATATTATCGAATGGTTAAGGAAAAAAATGGCTTAGGAATCATTCCAATATTTGCTACGGGCATACCGTGGTTATTATTTTTATTTTCCAATAAAATACAAGACTTCCTCTTTAATAATGGGAACATGCTTTGGGTCATTTTTGTTTTCGTTTATCTCATTATTTTAACCATAACCACTGTCCTTCATTTTAAGGAAAAGGCCTGGGCTGCTTTGCATATTGCTATCATTGAAGATATTTTAGACGAGCGTTCCCCCAGCAATTCCTCATGAGAAAAACGTACACACTGTTTGGTCTCCTTCCACTTCAAAACTACTATAGTAGAATGCTACCTATAAAAAGAGGGCCAAGACATAGGCGTCTGACCCCTCACTTCCACTACTATAATGAACGTAGCATATTTAGAATACTCAAATTATGTGTAGTTAATGAGGGGTCTGACCCCCGCTTACATTTCCTCTACCCAGTCTGGTATTTCTAAGGAACAAAGAATGTCTAGTTCTGCTTCTCTTTTGGATGTATATGAGCTAACGCTTTGTAAATCGGCATCAACAAATGCTGGATGTGTCATCACTTCTACTGATTCAACAGATAACTCTTGTAACTTTTCAAAAATATCCCGTTCCACACCCTCACCATAAAAACCAACATATAATGTATCAGTTAGTAGTATTTCCGGTGATTCTTTTAATGAATCAACATAACGCACAGGAACTTGAAAATCCTTTGCTAGTTTGTAAACAACTTCTTTTAATGGATCCCAACCATGAACATGATGGTGGCTATCGATATGATGTAATGTCAAGCCAGTCGCCAGAAAAGCTTCTATTTGAGTGCGCCATTCCTGTTCAACTTGTTGTACATCTGGTGCTTCCATTTTAGCGAATGAGCTACTGTATTTAAACATACCTGTTTCATCTATTAAGTTAGGAACATCATTACGTAAGGGTTTGCCCCATGTTAGCACAAGATGTATCCCGACACGTAAATTTGGATGTTGCTTCGCTTGTTCTACTGCGTATGCCACAGCGTTTCCGTTCATCATTAATGTGGTTGCATGTACAACTCCCTCTTCATGCGCCTTGATAATGCCATCTGTCACACCTTTTGTTAAACCATAGTCATCTGCATTAAAAAGTACTTTCATCATATTCTACCTCCCATTAGGTGAATGCGTTTACTTATTGGACAATGCATATTAGGAACAGTACACCTGTCCTATTCCTCTGTAAGATAATTTCTTTCGATTAAGAAATTCGTCTTATCTCCTCGAAAATAAGCTCGAGAGAACTCTATCCTTCTCCCCTTGTCATCTTTTGTAACCGTTTCTATATAAAAACAAGGTAAACCTTCCTCACACTTTAAATGGTTACTAATACGTTGGTCGACAAGTGTAATTTCAATATTCTCGATTGTTTTGGCAACTTGAATATTAAAATCTTCTTGAAAAGATGCATAAAGTGAGGTTTCCGCATGTTCTTGTGTAATACCGGGTGCAATATTCCACGGTATATACGCAACTTCATATTGAGTAGGATCACCATTCGCTTGTCGAACCCGCTCAATTCGCTGAATAGGTGCATCTATTTCAACTTGAAGTGATTCAGCGAGATGTTCATCCGCCGGAACTACCGTAAGCGCAACCAGTTTAATTTTGGCCTTCTTCCCTTGAACTGCAACTTGATCGCCATATCGTTTTATCGTATGAGAGAGTGTTTGTTTTAATTTTGGATCAGCGACGTACGTTCCTTTTCCTTGCTTTCTAATTAAATAGCCTTCTAATGTTAATTGATTTAATGCAGTCCGCACTGTCGTTCTACTCACATTAAAATCTTTGCAAAGTTCAAGCTCTGTCGGAATTTGGTCACCTTTTTTATATTTATTCGTCTTAATTCGATCAAATAATTCTTCTTTTATAAATGCATGCAATGATTGATTTTTTTCCATCTCCTGACTCCTTCATCTTCTATACTTTGAGTGTACAAGAAATAACAAAGAATGACAATATAAAAAAGTTGTAATGACAAATTAAGTTTTTTCAAAATATGTATGGACATTATTTTAAATGTATGATACATTTTGATTAAAGGTAAGAACAATTATTTTTAACCGCTTTCATTAACATTCAAAGAAAGCAAACTTCATAAAACTTACTACAATCATGATAAAGGAGATGACTTTTATGTCATTAAAAGTAGCAATTATCGGTGGTGGGTCTAGTTATACCCCTGAGATAATCGAGGGAATGATAAATCGTTACGACAGTTTTCCAGTCACTGAAATTGTCCTCGTCGATATAGAAGCAGGAAAAGAAAAGCTCGAGATTATCGGCAACCTAGCAAAGCGAATGATTGAAAAAGCAGGTAAACCAATTCATCTATCTTGGACTTTGGATAGAAAGAAAGCGTTAACAAACGCAGACTTTGTATCTACCCAAATTCGTGTTGGTGGATTAAAAGCAAGAGAAAAAGATGAACGTATTCCTTTAAGTCACGGCTTTATTGGACAAGAAACAAATGGAGCAGGAGGAATCTTTAAAGCCTTCCGTACAATCCCTGTACTCATGGATATCGCAAAAGATATACAGGAACTTTGTCCAAATGCATGGATGATTAACTTTACAAATCCAGCGGGAATCGTAACCGAAGCGTTAATGAAACATTCTGCTCATAAAAAGGTCATTGGTGTTTGTAATATTCCTTATAACATGCGTCATTCCGTTGCAGAAATTTTAAACGCCGAACCAAATGATGTAAAAATTGAATTTGTCGGGATGAACCATTTCGTCTTCGGTCAAAAGGTAACTGTAAAAGGGATTGATCGTACAGAAGAAGTATTAGAAAAATTACGCGACAGTCTCGATTATTCACCAGCAAACATTGTAAGCCTTGGCTGGTCCAAAACATTTATTGAATCGATGAAACTATTACCTAATCCTTATCATGAATATTATTTCCATACAAAGGAAGTATTGGCTAAAGATATAAAAGCCTATGAGGAGCATGGTACGAGGGCTGAAGTCGTTCAAAAACTTGAGGATTCATTATTTGAATTATATAAAGACCCAGAGCTTCGTGATAAGCCAAAAGAGCTGGAAAAACGAGGAGGTGCTTTTTATAGCGATGTTGCATGCAGTTTAATGGATTCTATTTATAATAACAAGGAAGATATTCAAACTGTTAATACGCTAAACAATGGTGCAATTCCTGATCTACCAGCAGATGCAGTTATTGAAGTAAATAGTGTCATTACAAAAGATGGTCCAAAACCAATTGCTGTAGGAAAATTGCCTAGCGCTGTAAAAGGTATTATTTTACAGATGAAGAACTTTGAAGAATTAGTAGTACAAGCGGCCACTTCAGGTAATTATCAAGATGCTTATCTCGCTTTTGTTGCTAATCCGCTACTAGCTGATGAAAAACAAAGCAAAGTCATTTTGGATGAGATGCTTATTGCACATCAACAATATTTACCGCAGTTTAAAGATGTAATCAAGACATTATAATTTATCATGTACACAATCAACATAGCTTTATTAATCTATTAAAAACACTTATACATGAGGAGGCGTTAAAATGAATAATAAATTTATGCAGAAGTTCATTGAAGTAGCTGGACGAATTGGATCCCAGCGACATCTTGTAGCAATTCGTGATGGTTTCGTCGCGATTATGCCACTAATCATAGCTGGTTCACTGGCAGTATTAATTAACAACTTTCCAAAGATTGGTAGTTTTGATTTAGTTAGCATATTAAATGGAATATTTGGTGATGGAAATTGGCAAACCGTTGGTGGTAGTATTTGGAATGCAACGTTTGCTGTACTAGGAATCTTGCTATCCTTCTCCATTGCTTATAATCTTGCCAAGTCATATGAAGTAGATGGTCTATCAGCGGGGCTTATCTCCGCAGCATCTTACATTATGCTTGTACCAGAAACACCAGACTGGGGATTGAACTTTGCTTGGTTAGGTGCACAAGGACTCTTTGTTGCGATTATTTTATCACTTCTTGTTACTGAACTATTTAGATTCTTAATGGGCAACAAGAGATTGGTTATTAAAATGCCTGATGGTGTACCTGAAGGGGTTGCAAAATCATTTGCAGCATTATTCCCAGCTCTAATCATTATGATTATTGTAGGTTTATTCCAAGCTTGTATGACTGTTTTTGCAGAAACAAGTGTTTTCGAAGTTATCTTCGATGCCATTCAAAAACCGCTTCAAGGTATTGGTAATACATTACCTGCAGCGATTATTGTAGCATTTTTAAACCATTTACTTTGGTTCTTCGGACTACACGGAACAAATATTTTAGGTGGCGTAATCGAACCCATTTATTTACCACTTATTGAAAAGAACGCTGACCTTTTTGCTGGCGGAATGTCCGCATTTGATGTACCTTACATTGTAACTAAACCATTCTTTGATGTATTCGTATACATGGGTGGATCTGGTACGACAATTGCCCTTATTATTGCAGTGTTTATCGTCGTTCGCCGTGAGAAAAATCATCCGTATCGAGAAGTTTCAAAACTAGCAGCACCAGCAGGATTGTTTAACATAAACGAGCCAGTAATCTTTGGTTTACCAATTGTATTAAACCCAGTATTCTTAATTCCATTTATTTTTGGACCTGTAGTACTAACAATTATTTCATACCTTGCACTTTCTACTGGTCTCGTACCAAAAACGGTTGCTATTCTACCATGGACAATGCCACCAATCTTAAGTGGTTATCTCGTAACAGGTGGAAGTTGGCGTGGTATTGTACTACAAGTCATTAACTTAACGATTGCAGTATTTATGTATCTACCATTCGTTATGGCTGGTGTAAAAGCACTTAGAATGCGAATGGAGCAGAAAGCAAAATAAATAAGGTTATGCTATTATAAGATATGTAGCGCGCCCAACTAACAGATAAATGTTTGGGCGCAATGCTTCTATCGATATAAGTTTCATAGATATATTAGCAATTTTTTATGAACCAAATGATAAATGGAGGTTATTCCATGACACAATCAAATGAAGATATACAGATGTTATCCTTTAATATTATCTTACATGCTGGAAATGCTCGGTCATTTGCAATGGAAGCAATCTGGTTGGCAAAAGAAGCGAAATTTACTGAAGCTCGCGAGAAAATTGCGGAAGCAGATAATGAATTTAATGAAGCACATCATATACAAACAAAACTATTACAAAATGAAGCAAGTGGCGAATCGACGAATGTGACTGTCATACTCGTTCACGCTCAAGATCATTTAATGACTTCCATGGCAGTGAAAGACCTTGCCAAGGAAATGATTGATATGTATGAGAAAATGGAAAAATTGGAGGCGAAATCATAATGAAAATACTATTAGTTTGTTCAGCAGGTATGTCAACATCTTTACTCGTTAGCAAAATGCGTAAGGCAGCAGAGGAAAAGCAACTAACCGCAGAAATCGATGCTGTTGGTGAATCCCAATTAAAAAACCATCTAGAAGATCTTGATGTTGTTTTAATCGGGCCACAAGTTCGCTATTTAGAAAGTAAAATCCGTAAACTTGTAGAACCAAAAGGAATTAAAGTCGATGTCATTGATTCTATTGCATACGGTATGATTCAAGGTGACAAAGTACTTGAACAAGCAATAAATTTAGCAAAATAAATATTAAAAAAATAAAGCGAAACAGGCTTGCTCATATACAGCAAGCCTGTTTCTTTAATTCAAAGGGGTCTGACCCCCCTTTAACTTTTTACTAAAAATTTACTAAACCTATCTTCTAATCTTTCCTGCATAATGGAGATGATGACACATATTGGCCAGTAAATAAGTGCGACCATTATGTACATTGTCATCGAATCAAATGATCTTCCAGCTACAATTTGTGCCTTTTGAAATAGCTCTGGTACCGTAATGACTGCTGCGAGCGAAGTTCCTTGCACAACGCTAATAAACACGTTCGTGAGTGGCGGAATTGCGATACGCCAAGCTTGCGGTAATATAATTTTTCGCAAAGTAAACCAATACCCCATGTTTAAGGACTTCGCTGCTTCCCATTGTCCAGAATCGACGCTATTTAATGAAGAACGATTAATTTCCGCTATGTAAGCAGCACTATTTAATCCAAAACCGAGTGATGCTGCTGCAATTGCATCTAATTCAATCCCAATTACTGGAAGACCAAAATATAAAATAAATAAAAATACGATAAGTGGCGTCCCTCTCATAAAAGAGATGTAAACGCGAGCTGGCCAACGTAATATTGGACTTGAAGCCCCCCTTGCCAAGGCTAAAAATGTACCTAGGATCATCCCAATTCCCATACCGGCAATTGCTACTATTAATGTCATCGGTATTCCGGTAAGCAAAAAGGGTAAGCTTTCCCACGCTAATTTAAAATCAAAAAGTTTTTCTAATTGAACATAATCAAGTGAAAACATAAGCGCACTTCCCATATTTTGAATTCACATATCATGAAACAAGTATTGCTTTCCAACTTTTATTTTGCAATTCCAGGTATCTCGATAACTTCTTCATTAGGCTTTTCCGATACGTCTTGTCCACCATAGAACTGTTCCGATATTTCTGTTAAAGTACCATCTTCTTTCATTTCAGCCAAAACATCATTTACCTTGTCTAATAAAACAGTTGCTTCTTTACTCATTACAATACTTCCAGTTGATGTATGAAATTTTAAATCTGGGTGAATTTCTATATCAAACTCAGGAAAAGCTGTAAGAGCTAGACTTTGTAAATAATAATCATTGATCACAACATCTGTCCGGCCATTATGTACATCACGTAAATAAGCATCATTCGTTACATTCCCATATGTCACAACTTCAGCACCGAATTTCTCGGCTATTTCACTGTATACGGTTGTTGCTGCTCCTCCTGCCTTTTTCCCCTTTAAGTCTTCCAATTTTTCTATACCTGAGTGATCGCCTTTTCTGACAACCATCGTCGAATAGGAATATTTAATAGGCTCACTTTGGCCAAACTTTTTAGCATTTTCACCGCGTAGCCCCATCGGAACAATATCTACCCTATTAGAATTCAATGCTGTTAACATTGCATCAAAGCCCATGATTTCAAATTTTATATCCACCTCAAGCCGTTTTGCAATTTCACGCAGTACTTCCACATTATAACCAGTTAGTTCATTAGAATCATCTGTATAATAAGAGGCTGGAAACAATGTACCTTCCGTTGCAGCAACGATTTCTCCCTTTTCTTTTATTTTCTCCCAAACTTTATCCTCTATTTTATCTGTTGTATCTTCTGAACCTTTATCTACATTTTCCTTTTCACTACATGCCCCCAAAACTAGTAGACTAGCAACTATCCCTATGAAAACTAATAATCTTCTCATTCTTTCTATCTCCCTCTGTTTTGAATTATTCAGTGTAAACCTATTTGATTGTACCAACAAAATTCAACAAAATCAAAGAAGTGTCAATAAATTAAAATAACTTTCTCTTTATATTATTCCTTACAGAACAATTCGTATTTTGCCGTATCACACCTCCTAAAGATGAACACAATAAAAAGGCTAAGCCCCTATTAACTTGACTTAGCCTCATTGCGGGTTTATACCATTTTCTTCACTGTATGCTCACGATATCATCGTTCCTCTACAACCTAACTTTCAAATGAAATATTAGGTGAAATATTCTATCTTCGCTTCCGGGAAATACTTTTTTAAATAACCACCTAATGTCTCCTTAATATCCGCTTGCTCTTCATCCGTGTAAACATATTTTCCTATCCCGTAACGCCCCCATTTCCACTTTCGCTTTGATTCATCAAGTTCAAGCTTTGTCATTGGGTAATTTTGCTCAATCACACGTTTTGCAGGCTTTGTAAAGCGATGTTGAATCATCTCAAACGTTAAATTCTTTCGTGCAAACTTTGGTAAAGCCGCTTCCAGCCGTTCAAACATTTCATGATACCCATCTTTCCAACCCTCATGTAAATAAATCGGAGCGATGATAAATCCAAGTGGATAATCGGCCTCTGCTACTTTAACAGCTGCTTCAATTCTTTCCTTGAGGCGTGAAGTACCTGGCTCAAAATATTTAATTACATAGTCATCATTAATACTAAAACGAAATCGTGTTTTCCCCTGATGGTCCGCATCTAATAAATGATCGACATGGGCAAATTTTGTTACAAACCGGAGCCGCCCATGTTCCGACTTACCGAAGTATTCGATTGCTTTCTTTAATGTATGTGTTAAATGATCAACTCCAACAATATCCGACGTACAAGATGCTTCAAAACGTGTGATTTCCGGTGCTCGTTCTATCATATAATCTTCTGCTGCATCAAAGATTTCATCAACATTTACATAAGTACGGATATAAGGCTTTGCCCCCATTGTCGTTTGCAAATAACAATAATGACAATGCCCCATGCACCCCGTTGCAAAAGGTATAGCATATTCTGCAGATGGTTTAGATGTATCAAACTTCAATGTTTTTCGGATTCCAACAACCAAAGTTAATTTCGCAATCCTATATTTTTGGAAGTGATTTTCCCCAGGTAAATCCCGTATTTGATTATGTGAAGTTGTTTTACGGATTTCGATTCCCATATCACTAAACTTTTCAAATAATTTTTGACCCAATGGATACTCTAGAGCACTAGGCTCAAAATATGCTAACTGTGGAACAAATGGCTTAACCATTATACCCTCCTATATCCGGTGTACCAAATGCATCTGTATAGGCCTCTTCCGCTTCTTCTTCCGTTTTGAAAATCGCAAACTCATCTGACATCGGATAATACGTCTCATGAACAAATAAAGCTAGTTCGTTTGGACGTTCTGGGTCCTCTACAACTGCTGCCTGCTGCACATGTGCCACGTCTTGAGCATGTGGATTACGAATAATCAGATACACAACTTCTCCTGGGCGAATTTCTTCACTCATGTTTCGTCACCTAATTTCTATGTATTTATTCTCATTATGGCTTATAAATGGAAAAGTTATGTATCCATACTATATTTCACCACGATATATATATATTAGTTAAAGATTGAACGCGATGGAAAAAGCTAAGCCCTTTATTTAGAAGGCTTAGCTTATCTTTCCATTTCATTATGAAGGCGCTATGTGTTTTACTTTGTCACATCTTTTTCTATACTATTTCGGTTGGAGAACGATTAACTTGTCACCTTCTTCTAACATCAGTCTCGACCGTTGTGTAATAAACTCAATCGTTTCATTCTTTCTTTTCACAAACAGCGGGGTCGTGTCATCAGGTAACGTGTCTTTTGTAATCACCTGGTTTTCCTCCATATCCATAGTCACGATATCGTAATTAGTATTTATTTTTCGATTTAATTCAGTGAAAACGGCATGCTCATCAAATAAAAGATGTGCTTTAACTGCCGATGGTAAAGAAGCTTGTCGCTGTTCATCACCCGAAAAAAGCGAAAACGTTTGATTGAAACCAAATTCGGGAGCAAAGGACTGGGTCACAAGTGCATTATAGGAAGGATCAATCGTCATCGCCAATATCATATCATATGGTGTTAGGTCTGCTTCAAACTGTACATGTTCTGATAAGACTTCCCCTTCATGCGTTTGTATATTTCGATCAATAGCTGGTTGAAGTCGGCCCTTTGAAGTATCAATAATCAATACTTTCTTTCCTAATTCCGTTAATTTCAAAGCCAAGGCAATAGAGAAACTACTAGCCCCAACAATTAACACTCCTTCTTCATCTTGGTTCGATAAGCCGAGTTTTTTAGCAAGCGGTCCAAGTGTAAACCCATGCGCACATACCGTAATAAAGACTAGCGCGAATGTTAAAGCTACTAGTGTATCTGCATCTTGAAATCCGTCATCTGTTAAGGTTGTAGCAAAATATCCTGCAACAGTTAAGGCAACAATTCCTCTTGGTGCAATCCAACCAATTAATGTCCTTTCCGATTTCGTTAACTCCGTTCCTATCGTTGGAATCCAAATAGAGAGTGGTCGAACAACAAATAGCATGACAAGCACAAAAGCAATAATTGGCAATGTAAAGATTTGCCCAATTGTCTCCCTTGCTAAAGAAGCAGTCAATAAAATAAATACAGTTGATGTGAGCATCACCGAAATATTTTCAACAAAATGACTGATATTTCCTAGTGCACTTATATGCTTTTTGGCGCGACCTAACGTGAGCCCCATTACGGTGACCGCTAGCATACCTGTTTCATGCATAATTACTTCTGCAATAGTAAAACAGAGTAATACGAAAGTTAATGTAATTGGCGCCTTAAGATATTCGGGAAAAAAGCCTCGATTTGCCATCATACTAATCATGAAGCCTAATATTAATCCCAGTACAATCGCCAAAAAGGCTGCACTAAAGAATGTTAATAAATAGCCCACAGAATTTACTTTTGTCATTACTTTAATTACTTCGTAAGCAAAAAGTGCAAGTAATGGCCCCGCAGGATCAACGATAATTCCTTCCCACTTCAATACGGCTGCGGTACGCTGTTTTAGCTTTGCATTTCTTAAAAGTGGAATAATAACGGTTGGTCCAGTCACAACAAATAACCCACCAATAATAAAGGCTAACTCTAAACTTAAACCTGCAATAAAATGGGCAGATAAAGAACCTAGAATCCACGCAATAAATGCTCCACCTGTCACTATACGAAATACAGACTTTGAAACATCTTTTATTTCACGGAAATCTAAACTTGAACTACCTTCAAATAAAATAATCGCTACTGCTAAAGAAATGAGCGGACTATACAAGTCCCCCAATGCTTCACCAGGATTAACAACTCCAAGAACAGGTCCAATAACCAAACCAGCAATAGACATAATCACAATGGAAGGCCACTGAATACGCCAAGCAATCCATTGTGACAATATCCCGATTCCTAGAATCGTTACAATAAGTATAAGATTTATGTTTTCCATACATTTCACCAACTCTAATAAATTAAATATCGTAAGTTTGTATTCTAAGAAAGCAATTTTACTTTTCCCTATTCACTTCGGTTTAACCCTCTGATAAGTTTTAATGAAGTAGTCCACTCCATTTAAGTAAAACTTAGGGACAGGAGTTTTCGGATATTTTCTAAAATAGAAAGCATAGGACAGTGGCAAGAAACTTACCACCGTCCTATCATACTTCCTCAATGATTAACTTTGATTTAAAAATTACTTTCTCAGATTGGTCATTTTTACCTTCTATATAAACTTCTTCTTGTCCAACCATAACCTTTTGTAATGCCATCACTTCACCCGGAAAGGCTTCATTCGTAAAATGTACTTCAATTGATTTTACTTTATATTTTTGATGCTCTTCAACTTGAAAGCAATCCATCATATAATCAACGTATTTAGAGTTGTTTAAGTGCCCATTAAAATCAATGTCACTGTAACCAATCATTTTTTGATAAGCTACCTCCAGCGGTTCTTCTACCTTTAATTTTCCTAACTTGCCTTCAATCGCTCGTTCATTTTCCCCAAACGGATAGACAATGGGTACTGTACTCGTTCTTTTAATTTTCCGCTCATGCATGTCCATAATAACCCATGAGGAAATAGCCCGAATTAAAATATTACTATCTCCGTCCCGTACGATAAAATCACGGTCACACGCAATTTTACCTGGCTCTAGTGGCCATGTTTCTATCGTAATTGTCTCACCGACTTTCGGATTTCGAACAATATCCACCCTAATTTTCATCAAAACCCAAGCAACACCAAAATCTTGTTGTAGATGTTCAATTCCGAAACCGAGTTCTTCAGACGCCATGCTAGAAGCATCCTGAAAAAAGCTAAATAAAGTACTAAGTTTTAGCTCTTTTTTAAAATCAACGTCGCCCCAATCAACATGATAATCCTTTTTATATATACTAGCCGATGTCATATCAACACACACTCCTATTTTATCTTGTCCCATTTTCCCTTTGTCCAAATGGAACAATTTGAATATTTTAAGTTGCTACTGTTTTACTGATGGATAACTATTTCAATGAAATGCCATAATAAATACAATTATGTAGACTAAAGGAGTAGATTTTCATGTCCCTTTCCACATTATGTTTACGTCTTGGAATTTCCTTTTTTACCCTTCTCATTTTAACACGAATGATGGGTAGAAAAGAAATATCACAAATGACTTTCTTCAATTTTATCTCAGCAATATCTATTGGAACAATCGGTGCTTCGCTTGCTATAGATAGTACAGTTAGTATTCGAAACGGCTTATTTGCGCTTATCGGGTGGGCCATTTTCACACTTGTTCTCGGGTGGCTTAACCTCAAATCAGAAACAGCTCGTAAGCTCGTTACTGGTGATCCACTAATCGTTATAAAAGACGGAGAAATTATGGAGGATAAGCTACGGCATGCACGCTTAGATATCAATAGCTTAAACACTTTACTTAGAAAGAAAAATGTATTTTCCATTGCAGACGTTGATTACGCTATATTTGAAACAGATGGTAAACTTTCTGTCATGAAAAAGCAAGATAAACAGCCCGTAACGAAAAAGGAAGCGGGTATTACAATAACGAAGAAAAAAGTATTTCCTATTGCGACAGGGGTTATCTCCGACGGCCAAGCTATGACAGCAAACTTAGCAAAACTTCATTTAAACGAAACTTGGCTTGAAAATCAACTGCAAATGGCTGGTGTCGACTCACCTGAAAATGTGTTTTATGCAGAAGTACAGGAGGATGGTACGTTGTATGTTGATTTTAAGGAAGAAAAACTTGACTAAAACGAAGCTTCAGCATGGAGAGGGGTGCCAAAACCGCTCTCTTTTATCCATTCGTTGTCTATCTACCGCTTTTTAATTAACCCCAATTGGATTATTTTACCACACGTTTTTCCGCCATATTTTACCCGCGCATCATACTTTGTACCTATTTTTATGATATAATTTTCCCGTTCATTTTAAATCATTTTTCATATTTTGCAATACTTGTAAACCTAGTATCGTATGCAATACAGTTCCACATTTTATAAAAAAAGGGGAAGTAACGGTGAAAAAATTATTGTATCCAATTTTAACAGCAATATTACTTATTTCTCTTACAGGTTGCTTTGGTGGCGGTGCAGCATCAACTGTGAAAGATACATACAATGCAGCGCTTAACCAGGATAGGGATTATCTTAACAAAGTACTTTCACAGGGAGAAGGCTACGATCCAGACGATTTAGATGAAATCATTGATGTTTTAACTGACGATGTAAAAGCAGCAAAATCTATTAAAAATCTTGAAGCAAAAGAATATAAGCAAGGTTCTCTTAACAAAGAGGCTGTTGAACATTTTAATGACATGTTCGACAACAACTGGGCACTTGTTACAACTAAAAGTAATCGAGATGATTACATTCAAGTATGGATACTCCAAGAAATAAATGGAGATTATTTCATAGTAGATACAAGTGGCTATGATATGGAGGAGTTTCAAGAGGAATTTCTAAAATAGTTTAATCGATTACTAGTGAGCAAGTTTTAATTATCATGATAATAGATGATTTATTTTATGAATTGAGGTAGGTAAGGCATGATTTTATGTCACCTGCCTTTTTATAATGCCCCTCATATTGTTATGCTTACTTTTATAAGCGTAAGCATAAGTTTTAGACGTCAATTAAAAATCGGATGAGACTTCAATCAGTAGGGAGCTTCGCACTTCACCTACTGATTGTTAGTTGGGCCTTTGTTTTTATTTCCCTTTCATTCCCCTGGATTTCTAAAGTGACTGACTGTCCATGAACCCGCGATAAACAGCGTTGCTTCAAACATTGGATAAGCTCCACATTTAATGTAGGGGATTTGCTAGGAATTCGTCGACTCCCCACCATCAACATGGAGTACTTGGCCTGTTACAAATCTGGAATCATCAGAAGCAAGATAAACAAATGTAGGTGCAACTTCAAATGGTTGCCCCGGACGCTCGTATAGGCCATGGCCATGAAGTGCATTGTCTCCAGCTGAAAAGCTAGCAGGAATCAGTGGCGTCCATATCCTTCCTGGTGCTATTGCATTTACCCTAATTCCACGATCGGCTAGATTTTTTGCTAGTGATCGGGTCCAACCGACAATAGCTGCTTTAGTCATAGCGTAATCAAGTAATGTCGGTTCTCCAGCGTATGCTACGACAGAGGTTGTTCCAATAATAGAACTCCCTGGTTGTAAGTATGGTAATGCTGCTTTAGTTGTATAAAAATGAGAGTAAATATTTACTTTTAATGTCTCATCAAACTGTTCATCCGTTATATCTAACAAGTCGGTTTGCTGGAATTGAATACCAACATGGTTACATAATATATCAAGTTTTCCAAAGGTTTCTATTGTCTTTCCTACGATTTCTTTACATTGTTCTCTTTCACGCAAATCACCCGGCAATAATAAACATCGTCGCCCAAGTTCTTCAATTCTATCCTTTGTGCGATTTGCATCTTCATGCTCATCCAAATAAGAAATTGCAACATCTGCGCCCTCTTTTGCAAACAATATAGCCGCCGCTGCCCCCATTCCACTATCCCCGCCCGTAATTAACGCCACTCGTTCCTGTAATTTCCCACTTCCACGATAATTAGGATTTTCAATAATCGGCTTCGGTACCATCACACCCTCGACCCCTGGTTGACGTAATTGGCGTTGTTCTGGATTACTTAACGGCACCTCTTTATACGCTGTAATTTTTCCATAATTAGGATAGAGCGGATATGGATCCGTTTGCATATGATCTGTAAACCATTTTTGATATTGTCTAATTTCCTGAAGATCTTGCTCATGTTGTGCATGCTGCCGTCCATCTTTTTCCTTTGACATAAAAAAACCACCCCATTTCCTTTCACAGTTTATGAAGGAAGGCCCAGATATGTGCTACTGTCTATAGTTTTTAAAAATATCGGACCAGACGTTGTATGTATTGCATACGTTACTAAAGAGGAAGCATTTTGAAGCCAACAATCTGTTGATGAGAAAGGGGGAGGAGCTTTTGCCTTTCCAATTTAGCCCAAAAGTATCTAATCTATTGATCAATCAATCTACAAAGAGGGTCCCTGTGAGGTATTTACAAGATACATTTCAATTACCCTTCATCGGAATGAGGCCACCCTTCTATACAAATCCACAATACAAACCATACTTCCCATTCATTTAGGTTCATCAATAATGCTTATCCATACGCCTAAACCGTAAGATAAAGCAAAACTTCAATCAGCGGGGATTTTCGCACGTCACCTACCGATTGTTAATTGAACAAATCGTGTTGATGCTCACACTTGCTTATCATTGATGTTGCCAACCGAATTAAAAACTTTAACAAAACAAAAAGGCTGGTTCCTCACCCAAATGAATGGGGAAACCAGCCTGTCCTCAACTATTTCACTACATCGTATCCTTGTTCTTCTATTGCATCTTGTAGCTGTGTCAATGTTACTTTTGATTCATCGTATGAAACGTCGACTTTACCAGTCTCTAGGGAAACTTCTACAGCGTCTACCCCATCTAATTGTTCAAGTGCTCCATTGACGGATGAAACGCAATGACCACAGCTCATTCCTTTTACATTTATTGTTGCTTTCATATTTTTTCCTCCTCATATATTCGTATTATTATTTCGTATTACTTTCATTGTAAAGACTCACTTACTTCAATTCAACATATCTCATTTACTCGTATGGACGCTTCCTTACATCATGCAACTTCTATTTGTGCAATGCAATGAAGTGTGACTTTACTTTTGGAAAATACCTTTTAAGGGATTTATATTTTCACACGCTTCAACCGAAGTGAGTTTGTCACAACACTAACAGAACTAAATGCCATGGCTGCACCTGCTATCCATGGTGCAAGTAATCCGGCTGCGGCAATAGGGATGCCTGCGCTGTTATAAGCGAATGCCCAGAATAAGTTTTGGCGGATATTTTTGATTGTTGCATGACTAATTTTAATTGCCTTTGGTATGAGCAATAGTTCTCCACCAAGAATGGTGACATCTGCAGCTTCAATTGCCACTTCTGTTCCCGTGCCAATTGCAATGCCAATATCTGCAATTGCTAGTGCAGGTGCATCATTAATACCATCACCAACCATGGCGACTTTTTTACCTTGTTGTTGAATTGCTTTTACCTTATCCGCTTTATCTTCTGGTAGTACCTGCGCGATTACATGATCAATGCCAACTTGTTTGGCAATTGCTTGTGCAGTTCTTTCATTATCACCTGTTAGCATGACCACATCTAAACCTGCAGTTTTTAATTGCTGTATTGCTTCAGTTGCAGTTTCTTTAATCGTATCCGCGACCGCAATGACACCAGCATATTTGCCATCAACAGCGATGATCATCGCTGTTTTTCCTTCGACTTCATATTTTGCTAGCTCTTCTTCAATCGCATCCACATTAATATGATGATCTTTCATTAATTTCCGTGTTCCGACAAGAACATGTTGCTCGGAAATAACAGCCTGAATACCATGTCCGGGTATCGCAACAAAGTCGTCTACATCTATTAATGGAATACTCTTTTCTATTGCATAAGAAACAATTGCCTCAGCTAATGGATGTTCAGAGCTTTTTTCGGCACTAGCTAATAATTGTAAGATGTTGTCATCAGCCGAAAAATCCGTTACTTCTGGTTTTCCCTTTGTAATCGTTCCTGTTTTATCAAACACAATCGTATTTAATTGGTGTGTTCTTTCAAGATGTTCGCCACCTTTAAAAAGAATACCATTTTCCGCAGCTTTTCCTGTACCAACCATAATCGAAGTTGGTGTTGCTAATCCAAGCGCACACGGACAGGCAATGACGAGGACAGCAATTGCTGCAACTAAGGAAGTTTCAAAATTACCTGGTGCAACAAGTGTAATCCAAACAATAAATGTAATAAGCGCAATTCCAACAACAATCGGTACGAAATATCCAGAAATAACATCCGCTAACCGCTGAATCGGTGCTTTTGAACCTTGGGCATCTTCAACAGCTTGCACGATTGAAGCAAGCGCAGTATCTTTACCAACCTTTGTTGCTTCCATTTCGATTGTACCGTTTTTATTAATCGTTGCACCGATAACTGCAGAATCAGTAGCTTTTTCAATTGGAATCGACTCACCGGTAATCATCGATTCGTCTACAGATGTTCTACCTTTTTTAACGATACCATCAACGGGGATTTTTTCACCAGGTTTTACAATTAAATGGTCTCCAACGGTAACTTGTTCAATCGGAATCATCTGTTCTTTTCCATCTCGTAAAATACGTGCTTCTTTTGCTTGTAAATTTAATAGTTTGGAAATAGCTTGTGTTGTTTTGCTTTTAGCACTTGTTTCTAAATATTTTCCAAATAGAATAAGTGTAATTAAAATGGCACTTGTTTCAAAATAAAGATGTGGCATATATCCTGCATTACCAATTGTTTGGACCGCTTCATATAAACTATAAAAATATGCAGCACTCGTACCTAAGGCAACTAACACGTCCATATTCGCACTACCGCTACGAAGGTTTTTATATGCCCCTTCATAAAATTGCCAACCGATGATAAATTGTACTGGTGTAGCGAGCGCAAATTGGAACCATGGATTTAAAAAGATGTCAGGAATGTGGATCCCTAGCAAATGATCTAACATCGTAATTAATAACGGGACAGAAAGTAGTGCTGATATAATTAACTTCGTTCTCATCCGTTTCAATTGCTGTTCTTTTTGTGATTGTTTTTCTGCCTTATCCGCTCTTGGCTTGGCGTCATAACCCAATCTTTGGATAACTTCTACAATCTCTTCTTCGCTCATCAATCCTGGATTGTATGCTACGGAAGCTGATTCATTTGTTAGGTTAACTGTTGCATGCGTGATTCCTTCTTGTTTGTTCAGCACTTTTTCAATCCTCGTGGAACAAGCTGCACATGTCATACCCATCACATCTAATTCAGCCTTTTCCGTTTGAACACCATAACCGAGCTTTTCAATTTTTGATTGGATGGCTTCCACATTTGAAACATTCGGGTCATAAGCAATACTTGCCTTTTCTGTCGTTAAATTTACCTTTGCTTCAACACCATCCATTTTATTTAGAACTTTTTCTACGCGTGTGGAGCAAGCTGCACATGTCATACCTGTAATGCCAACAGTAAGTTTCTTTGCCTCACTCATATTGGGACCCTCCTTCCACTACTTGGAAATTTGTTTCATAACCTCAAGTAATTCTTCCATCGCATCATTTCCTTCTCCAGATTTAACAGCATGTGTAACACAATGCTTCATATGACGCTCCGTCACAGAGAAGCCTACTTTTTTTAGTGCTGCATTTATCGCACTAATTTGTACTAAAATATCAACACAATAGCGATCTTCTTCTATCATTTTTTGTATTCCACGCACTTGGCCTTCTATTCGCTTTAAACGATTAATAACGGCTTGCTTTTCAGAATCCGTGCGCGGCTTAATCGGTTGATCATGAAGATACTGATCTGCCAAATAAATCACCCTTTCTTCATTCGGGATGTCTATCACCCCAATTTTTATTATTTTTTATCATTCATTTAAAATACTGTATGTTTTTACGGTTTATCAATTTCTTTATATATACTATACCCCCCCACCGTAATTTTGTAAAGCAATATGTATAAAAGTGGGTATCTTTCTTATCTCCTCAAATATTTATAAAGTGAAACTTCATTCAGTGGGGGTTTCCCTATCTCCCCCACTGAATGTTAGTTAAACAGAATCGGGCTTTTACTGGCTGTTGATCCCCCACTTACATTTCTTGGATTATACTCGAATTCTTGAAGTGGGGGGTCTTACAGCCAGTTAATGCGGGATAAAAGTAAAAAGAAGGAGCAATTAATTTATCGTGATATATCTTATTGCTCTCTCGTTTTGTTTTCTTTAGTATGTATGTTATGTATAAAACTATTTATAATAGGAAGGAACTTACTTTTCATTAAACTGGTGCTTAAATAAATTTACAATTGGTATCATTACTTATAAAATGTCATTACTAGCTCTAATTAATATAAAGGCTTTAAAAATCTAGGTTAGATACATCATGATTCGTTCAGGGCCGGTCCCTTATTAGGCGAATGATAATTTAAAACCTAGGATTAGGCCAGCTTTTTGGGAAGGAGAAGATAACGATTGTTACATTGAAAGATATTGCTAAGGAAGCAAATGTAAGTATTATGACCGTTTCTAATGTCATTCACAAGCGAAAATCCAAGGTCTCTGAAAAAACGGAAAAGAAAATACTCGAGATAATTAATAAATACAATTATACGCCTAATATGAGTGCTAGATCATTGGTCAATAATTCTTCAAAGCTCATTGCGTTTATCTTATATCAGAATCGGAAAGGTGAAAGGAATCTATTTGAAAACCCCTTTAATACAGAAGTACTTGCAGGTGTTGATAAAGTTTTAAAAGAAAACGACTATTATTTATTAGTCCAATCTGTATCAACCTTAGAAGAAATCTATTTAATCATTAAAACCTGGCGGACAGCAGGGGTAATTATTTTAGGTATCCTTCCTAATGAGGTTAGTCATCTAAAGGAAAATATTGACACACCTATCGTATTAATTGATACTGTTACACCAAATGAAGCGGGAGTTTATACAGTTGGAATTGATGACAGGAATGGTTTCCAAATTGCAACTGAGCATTTAATTGCCAATGGACATAAAAATATTGGTTTCGTGTCTTATTCGCAAATACTAGGTGGTGTGGATGAGCAACGATATCTTGGTTATGTAGATGTCCTTAAAGCACATCATATTGAAATAAATGAAAACTTACTCTTCCGGTACAATAAAGACAAAATGAATATGGATACATTTAGTGATGAAATCGTTAAAAAGAAGGATTTCATTACTGGATTAGTATTTACTGCAGATTTCTTAGCAATTGAAGTGATGGACTCATTAAAAAATAAGGGTATTGCAATACCAGATGATATCTCAGTTGTAGGATTCGATAATCTTTCTATTTCTCAATTTACGTCCCCTAAGTTAACAACTGTTCATCAAGATATTACAACCAAAGGTCAAGAAGCAGCCCATATATTGTTAAAAGTACTGATGGAAAAAGAAACTGAATTAAGTGGGATTAACTTACCTGTTCATTTAGTAGAAAGAGAATCAGTAAAAAATATTGATTTTGAGAAGTAAATATGTTATTATTTCCTTGAGTTTAACGTTAAACTTTATAAAAAGGAAATGATAGAAACTTCTCCCTTATTTTTTTAAACGTTTAGTTTAACGCTAAACCTAACGACGGGAGACAATAATTGGATACCTTTTATATGTAAAAGCATATCTAGTAGTTTGAAAGCGCCATCAAGAAAGGAGCACGATTATGCCTGCTAATATGAATATGCTTACACTCAGCCCCAAGGCACATGAAGCAACAATTGTGCAAGGTGATCATTACCGTTTTACGGTCTTAACGGAGAAGTTAATACGAATTGAGTATGCTGAACATGGTAATTTTGAAGATAGAGCTACCCAAGCTATTATCAATCGTAACTTCCCGATTCCTAAATTTGAAGTTGTAAAAAAAGCAGAATCACTAGAAATTATCACAAAACATTTTCATCTGTATTACACATACGGACCCTTTTCAAAGTCATCATTAAGAATTGATGTGAAAAATAATTATAGTTTGTATTCCAATAGATGGTATTATGGTGATTCTTTTGAAACATTAAAGGGGACGGTGCGGACACTTGATCATCAAGATGGTCCAGTAGAACTTGAAGAAGGAATTCAATCACATAATGGCTTTTCCGTCATTGATGATTCCAAGTCTAATGTCCTAGTTGACGAAGAAACGATAGAGCCAAGAGCAAAGGAGCAAATTGATCTTTACTTTTTTGCTTATGGAAGAGAATATAAGGAAGCTTTAAGAGATTTTTATAAACTAACCGGGGTGACACCGCTTTTACCTAGATACACATTAGGTAATTGGTGGAGCCGATATTGGAAGTATACAGAGACTGAGTACAAGGAGCTATTTCAGCGTTTTCAGCAAGAAGATGTTCCCTTTTCATTAAGTGTTATTGATATGGACTGGCATTTAGTCGATATTCCAGCAAAATATGGTAGTGGTTGGACTGGATATACTTGGAATAAGGAATTATTTCCTGATCCTACTCGTTTCTTGAAATGGCTACAAGACCAGGAATTGCGGGTTACATTGAATGTACATCCGGCTGATGGCGTTAAGGCCCATGAAGAGATGTATGTTCCAATGGCAAAGGAACTTGGGATTGATTATACTGCAGAACACCCGATATCATTTGATATTACCGACAGGAAATTTAGGGATGCGTATTTTAAATATCTTCACCGTCCCGAAGAAGAACGTGGTGTTAGTTTCTGGTGGCTTGATTGGCAGCAAGGTACAACTACAAAGGTAGCTGGACTAGATCCTTTATGGCTACTTAATCACTACCATGCGCTTGATCAGGTGAAGCAAGATAAACGCCCACTTATTCTATCTAGATATGCTGGAATAGGAAGTCATCGTTATCCCGTTGGGTTTTCAGGGGATACAATCATCACATGGGAGTCCCTTCGTTTTCAGCCGTATTTTACTTCTACAGCAACGAACGTTGGCTATACGTGGTGGAGTCATGATATTGGAGGACATTATAAAGGATATAAAGATGATGAATTAAGTCTAAGATGGATACAATTTGGTGTATTCAGTCCTATTATGCGTTTGCATAGTACAAATAGTCCATTTAACGGCAAAGAGCCATGGCGTTTCCAAGAGAGTATCGGAACTATTATGAAGCAGTACTTACGCTTACGGCATGAGTTAATTCCATATCTGTATACGATGAATTGGCGTACACATCAAAATAATCATCCATTGGTCATGCCAATGTATTATGAATATCCATTTGAAAATCACGCATATGATGCACCACATCAATACTTCTTTGGTAGTGAGTTAATCGTTATTCCAGTAACCGAAAAGCTAGATTCCGATTTACAAAAGGCTCCGGTTGACGTTTGGTTACCAGAAGGTAGATGGATAGATTTCTTTAGCGGCCGAGTATATAGAGGTGGTAAGAAATTAAGGATATTTAGAGGCTTAGATACCATTCCAGTCTTTGCAAAAGAAGGTGCGATTGTCCCAATGGCAAAACATGTACCCCATTCGAATTCTGTCGATAATCCGACAGCTTTATCCGTTCTTGTTTTTCCGGGTAAATCGAATACGTTTGAATTATATGAAGATGATGGTGAATCGTTTGCTTATCAAACTGGGAAATACGCAATAACGAAAATGCAATTGGATTGGGAGAATAAACAATTTGTTATCTTACCAGTAGAAGGCGACAAATCAATCATTCCAGAAAATAGAGAGTTAAATATAAGCTTTAAAGGTTTTACAAATATGAATAAAATTAAAGTCTATATAAATGGACAGGAAGTTGACTTTATTGATAACTATCATAGTGAAACAAATACATGTACAGTAAAGGTCATGAATTATGACACACAATCTAGTCTAGTGGTCAAGCTTCCAGATGAGCCCCTTATCCAAGCATTTAACAAGCACGAAGAAGCCACCTTCGATTTATTAAACAAAGCACAAATATCTTTTGAATTGAAGGATGAGCTCTATCAATTAATGAAGCAAGACAAGAATAAGTTCGATTTATTACTAGAGTTGCGATCAATGGAGATAGATGAAAACCTTTACGATGCACTATTAGAAAATCTGATTGATTAAGCAAATTAGTCCAAAGGCTATCTAAATTTAAAATAATACTTTATAGAGGAGGATTACCATGAGAAAAGGTTTTATTATTATATCAACTTTTTTAATTGTTATTTCATTGACACTTGTTGGGTGTTCTAAGGATAAGAGCTCAGGAGACGCTGACAAAACCGTTGTGAATCTTTTTAATATGAAAGTCGAAACAAAGGAACAAATGGATGATTTAGTAGCTAAATATGAAAAGGAAAATCCAAACGTTAAAGTTATTGTAACTACTGTTGGTGCCGGACAAGATGGGGCAACTGCTTTACAGGCAAAGTTTGCTTCTGGTGAAGAACCATCTATCTTCTTATTAGGTGGACTTCCAGAAACGCAAAAGTACTTAGATAAGCTAGCAGATGTATCTGATACAAAGGCAGCAAAAGCGGCTATTGAGGGAACGTTAGAAGGAGCAACGATAGATGGTGTCCCTTATGGATTACCAATGAATATTGAAGGCTTCGGATGGATGATTAATAAGGACATATTTGCCAAGGCAGGAATTGATGTCGCATCCATCAAAACTTATGAAGATTTTACGAAAGCAGTAGAAACTCTTGAAAGTAAAAAAGGCGAACTTGGCCTTGATGCCGTATTTGCCTTCAGTGCGAAGGAAGATTGGGTAGTCAACCAGTTCTCTAATCATTTTAGTGCACCAGAATATCATCAAAGCATCATTTCGGCTTTTGAGTCAAAAGAGATCAATTATGAATTTGGAGATCGTATGAAAGAGTATACGGATCTTATAAACAAACATAATATCCAACCAATTTTATCGGTAGATTATAGTACTTCAGTTGAAGAACTATTTGCCAACGAGAAGGTCGCAATCGTCCATCAAGGAAACTGGATTGTTCCTACTCTTGATAGCCTAGATCCTGAATTCTCCAAAACTAAACTAGGTATCCTACCTTTCTTTGTTGAAAGTGACACGGAAGGAAAAATTAGCGCAGGGCCTTCATGGTACTGGGGAATTAATAATACATTAGAAGAAAATGTTGTGAAAGAAGCGAAAAAATTCTTAGATTGGATGTATACTTCTGACGAAGGTAAAAAAGCCCTAACAGAGGAATTCCAATTCATTCCCGCATATGAAGGGTACGATGTAGATAGTTTTAATGATCCTGTATCAAAAGAAGTATACAATGCATTATTGGATGGTAAAACTTCGGTATGGGCGATGAATCAATATCCAAACGGATGGTATTCATCTTCGTTATTCCCTGAGTTCCAAAAATATCTAAATGGTGATATTTCATGGGATGAATTTACAGCAAATACGTCTAAGAAATATACGGAAATGCGATAAATACGATGAAGTAAATCGTGTTAAAAAGCAGGGATAGAAATTGCTTTGCTTTCTATCCCTATTTTTGACTAAACTTTATTGGAATTCAGTAAACAGGGAGGAAACAATATGAACAATAAAAGCCTTTCTTACTGGGCATTCTTAGGACCTTGTCTATTGGCTTTGTTTCTTGTTCTCTTATTACCGTTAGGATATGGTATCTATTATTCATTCACTGATTTTAACGGATTCACAATCAGTACATTTGTAGGATTAGATAATTATGCAAAGATATTTAGTGATACACAGTTTCTTAATAGTCTATGGTTTACTGCCAAATTCTCAGTTGTTGCAATTATTGGCGTCAATGTAATTGGGATGGCAATGGCCCTTTTGGTAACACAAAAAATGGGGAAAATTAGTACAATCTTTCGGACCATCTATTTTATGCCAAATCTAATTGGGGGAATTATTTTAGGATTCATTTGGCAATTCGTGTTTATTAAGGCATTTTCCGCTATTGGAAACTTAACTGGAATCGAACTATTTAATGGATGGCTATCAACCGAAACAACTGGATTCTGGGGATTAGTCATTCTTTTCCTATGGCAAATGAGTGGCTATATCATGATTATTTATATTTCATTTTTAAATAATATTCCTTATGAATTGATGGAGGCTGCAGAAATTGATGGAGCGAGTGCTTGGAAAAAGTTCTGGAAGATCAAATTTCCTTTAATTGCTCCTGCGTTTACGATTAGTCTATTCTTAACTCTATCAAATGCATTCAAAGTCTATGATCAAAACTTGGCTTTAACCGCAGGTGGTCCATTTGGTTCAACCGAAATGGCTGCTATGAATATTTATAATACAGCTTTTAAAATTCAAGATATGGGATATGCCCAATCAAAAGCGATTATCTTCTTATTTATCATTGCTTTAATATCAGTGATTCAGATATACGTCACTAGAAAGAGGGAAACAGACCTATGATGAACTCAAAAAGAAAATCAATCTTCCTAATTGGACTAATAGGTATCATTACTTCCCTAGTATGGCTATATCCTTTTTATTTAATAGTTGTCAACTCTATTAAAACAAAGGCAGAAATCTTTACAAATACTCTCATGTGGCCAGAAGCATTAACATGGGAGAATTACTCAAAAGCATTCGAGAGTCTAGATTTTATTCATAGCCTTTTTAACTCGGTTCTAATCACTGCACTTAGTATTCTCCTCATTGTTGTTTGTACGTCAATGGGAGCATACGCTCTTTCAAGAAATAAGAGTAAATTAAGTTCATCTATCTATTTTATCTTCGCAATTGTGATGTTAATTCCTTTCCAATCAATTATGATTCCGTTAATTATGATTTTTGGTAAAGTAGAGATGCTTAATCGTGCCGGATTAATGTTCATGTACTTAGGATTTGGATCGAGCATTGCAATTTTCCTATATTACGGTGCCTTAAGGTCCATTTCTGTTTCATTAGATGAGGCAGCAACAATTGATGGTGCCAACCGGTTCCAAATTTTTAGGTATATCATTTTTCCAATGTTGAAACCAACAACGGTAACAGTCATCATATTAAATGCAATATGGATTTGGAATGACTATTTATTACCTTCTCTTGTCATTAATAAAGAGGGAATGTATACGATCCCACTGAAAATGTTCTATTTCTTCGGAGAGTACTCAAAGCAATGGCACCTAGCATTAGCAGGGTTAGTAATTGCTATTTTACCGATCATTATCTTATACATGTTCCTACAAAAACATATTATTAAAGGCATATCGGATGGAGCCACGAAATAATGGGAGGATTTTCAACATCATAAAAGGTGTGAGAAGGGCCTATTATCCCTCTTCACCTCCCTCTCCATCACACATACGATACTCCCCTGTATAAAAATGGGTTATATTTTTTATCTCCTTCAAATATAGATACAGTATGGACAGGCAGAAGGAGAGGGGGGCATGAATGAATTTAGCATTTTATATTATATTGCTTAGTATTGTTTTCTTTTCTATGTATGTTATTTATAAAACTATAAATTATAGAGAAAAGCTCACTCCCATGGTTGGAATGATGATTGCGATGACGTTAGGAATGAGTGTAGGCTTAACTGTAGGTGTCATAGTTGGAATTCTGCTGCCTACGAATTTCTTCATTGCAACGATATTAGGTATGTTCGTCGGAATGATTGTCGGTTTTTCCGCAGGATTGCCTTTTCATACGATTGCGGTATTAGACGGCTTGCTTTCCGGACTCATGGGGGGAATGATGGGGGCCATGCTAGGGAATATGATTGACATGGGATACGATGCAGCAATGACAAAGATTATGTTCTTTATATTCCTTGGCACCATGATGATTCTTTTACAAATGATTCATCAAACCGCAAAGGAAAAGGTTAATCTTCAACCGTATTTATTGATTACAATCGCACTCTTCACCTTTTATTTTGTAATTTTTGAATGGGCATACTAAGTAGGGGGTCTGACCCCCTACCAAGCAATTTTCCCCATCACAACTGGTTTGGTGGCTCCTGTTGCGGTTGGGAGGTTATTTGTTTTTCTGTAATAACATTGATAACCTAGTAGCGCAAATGTAATTGCTTCCTTCGCATCTGCAGACATACCATACTTTTCTGTACCAGCAACGGTAATTCCTTTCGGCAGATGAAAAGCAATCCGCTCCATTAGCGTTTGATTATATCTCCCACCACCACTAATTAACACTTCTTTAATATTACTTTTATCCGCATGTTTCCTAATCTCTTGTGCAATGGATTTAGCCGTTAAATCCGTAACTGTCGCTATTTTATCATTTACATGCATATTTGATTTAATTTCCCAAAGCGCCCGAGCATACTCCGTACCAAACATTTCTCTCCCAGTGCTTTTGGGATAAGGTAAACCGTAATATTCATGTTGCAATAGCTCTTGAAGCCATTCTTCATTTATATTTCCCGCTGCAGCCCGTGCACCATCCTTGTCATATGTTTGCATACCTTCCGTTGCCCAGTAAACAAAGGCATCGATAATCATATTTCCAGGTCCGGTATCATAGGCAATGACATCCGACTCCTGACAATCTTTCGGTAAGATGGTGAAATTAGAAATACCGCCAATGTTCACGAGCACTCTCCCATATTCCTTTTCTTTAAAAAGCAGATAATCTGCAAATGGTACAAGTGGCGCTCCTTGCCCTCCAGCAGCCATATCTCGTGTTCTAAAGTCACCAACTGTTGTTATTCCCGTCACTTCCGCAATAACCCCAATGTCTCCAATTTGCAAAGTAGAAGTGATATCTTTTCCGGCGATTACTTTAGGCTTTGGCTGATGAAAAATGGTTTGTCCATGTGAACTAATAAATAAAATATCTTCAGGTAAAAGCTTTGCGTCATGAATTGCCTTCAATGCTGCTTCCGCGAACATTTCCCCGAGCAACATATTCATTGTAGAAATATCTTCTACCTTTGCCTTTTGTGGGTCACAAAGCGCTAATATTTCTTCTTTCATTTTTTGTGAATAAGATGATGACAAAAAATGGACGAGCTGAATATTTGGCTTTTCCTCTGTTTCTGTAATTTTTACAACTGCAGCATCAATTCCGTCCAAGGATGTACCGGACATAAGACCAACCGCATAACAAGTATCTTTCATTCAGAACCTCTCCTTTCTCAATAAAGCAAGATTTCAATCAGTGGGTTTTTTGCACTTCCCCTACTAATTAGAAGTTAAACAAATACGAATTGTTAATCCGCCACCGATCATGCTTTAAATCCTTTCAAACTCTTAAAGCGAAAGTCCTACCGCCAGCCCAACTTGCAATGAAAATTAAAATTGTGAACGAATGATATGATGTAGTCTTGGGCGCAATCTGATAATGGGTGGCTTTCTACCAAAATGAACCCGATTGGTTAAAAGAATAACATGTAAATCTATCGATGGATCGAACCATATACTAGTACCAGTAAAACCTGTATGACCATATGAACTAGTTGAAAATAAATCACCACATGATGAAAGTGTTGGACTTTTTAAAATCCAACCTAAACCTCTATATTCGTCAGCAAAAAGAGTATAATTTTCTCGCGATAAATCCAGAACTGCTTCTGATAATATCCGCCTTCCTTTATAGATACCATTATTTTCTATCATGCTAGCATATTTTTTCAAATCCCCGATAGTAGAAAATAAGCCTGCATGCCCGCTAATCCCGCCCATTGATTCGGTATTATCATCATGAACAATCCCGCATTTATAAGCTTGTAATTTATCACTATACTCTGTGGCAGCATATCTTTCTGTAGGGAAAGATGGGTTAAATCCGGTCTCTAGCATCCCCAATGGTTTAAAAATCTCCCGACGGACATAATCCTCAAATGCTACGCCAGTTATCTTTTCAATCACTTTATACAAAATAATGAATCCTAGGTCACTGTAAACTACTTTTTCCCCTACTGGATACGCTAGTTCTTGTTCATAAATACTATCTACTATTTCCGTAGTTGATAAATGATTCAAGTAATATTGTCTATGTGCAGGTAGTCCTGATGTATGTGTTAGCAAATGCCTCATACTAATATGTTCCTTACCATGTTTGCGAAATTCCGGTAAGAAAAAAGCGACTGAATCATCGAGTCTTAACTCCCCGTTTTCAATCAATTTTAAGATTGCTGGCAATGTGGCGACAACCTTCGTTAGAGAAGCCAAGTCAAAAACAGTATCTAATGTCATTGACAATTCATTCGGGAATACTGATTTAGATCCAATTGCCTCCTGCAGTAATGTCTCACCCCTGTACGAAACATGTATAACAGCTCCTGGTATATGTCCCAAATCAATCTCCTTTTGCAGAAAACCTAGTACTCTTTCTTTCATTTGTAACATCCCTTTATAGATTTATAGTTTTTTACTATTCGTGATAGCTTCTTCAAACGTTACATTTTAATTCTTTTAAAGCAGCCTACTGAGCCAAATCATTACAATGGACGACACACCTCAATTGCTAGTATTTCTCCATCCCAAAGATTAACCGATTCCGTAACATGCCAAGGTATCATTTCGTTTGTCAGTCCTCCAAATATTCAATCCCTTTGCTAAACATCGCTTGAAAAGATGGTTCTATTTCTAAATCTTCTTCACGTAAAGCAGCAATAACTGCACCTCCAACAGGTGGTATGTCAGGTAAAATTAAATTTGCCTTCACTCCGTCTGCCTGTAATACAGCTTCTATTTGCTTTTTAAATAAATCAAAGCGATTAAATACCCCACCAACAAGTACGACTGGCATCTCCTTTACTTGGTGCGTATGCATATCCATCTTTTTAATTAAACAGTGAATTGATTTTCCTATATGTACTGCATTATTTGTTATAATTTTTTGGGAAACCTGATCACCATCATCCGCTGCTTGCACGACCAACTTACTTAATGATGCCATTACTTCCTTTGCATGATCCGAATGATAAACTTTAGGAATCACATCCGGTAAAGAGTTTACTTGAAAATGGGTAAGGATCATACTAGTTAATTTTGTGTTACGATCTAGCCCATCATGCGCACGAAAAGCAGCCTCTAGTCCATCCCTTCCAAGGGCATATCCACTTCCTTTTTCACCGATTAAATAACCCCACCCACCTACACGTTCCAACTTGCCTTCCGCATTCAATCCAAATGTAATCGAACCTGTTCCAGCAATTTGCACAATGCCTGGTTTACCTAATGTACCAGAATAAAGCGCTGTAATTGCATCATGATGTATCGTGAGTTTTGCATGATCTGGCAATAATGGGGCGATCCATTCATACATCTTTTTTCTCGCAGATGGATGAGCCGCCCCAGACATTCCAGCAAACACACTTTTCACATTAAAAAACGCATCTGTATGCTGTTCTTTTAATGAATAAAATAATGTTGTCATCTCTTGTTTGATAGATTCTTTCGTAACACCATTTGGATTAGATGGGCCAACAGTCACTTCTGCCAACACTTCTCCTCTGGCATTCGAGATGACACCTGTTGTTTTTGTTCCTCCTCCATCAATCCCCATGACATAGACCATTTCACATCCTCCATTTCTATTAGCATATGAGTGTTTTTAAATTTTTAGGCACTTCATACATTGTACTTGTAAAGTAAATTAAGGTATTGATGCGATTACTCTATAAACTTACCGTTAGAAAAATTGGCATTCGCAAGCACAAGCGAATGCCATATGTACACTTCTTTCCAGGTGGTGTATATTTAAACGGAATCAACCGTTAATTTATGTACTGTTCCCTGATTACCTTTTTTATTACTACTTGTTAAAAATTCTACCGCATCCCGAGTTGCGTCTATATGTCTTACTGTTTCATCATATTGCAAGGAAGCCACGCACATAAACAGAATGTCTATAACTTGAAGTTGTGCAATACGTGATGACGTCGCACCACTTCTAAATGTCGGTTCTTTCGTTGCCGATGTATATAGACGAATACTCGCATGCTCTGTTACGGCAGAATTTCCATACTTTGTTAAACTAATGGTGTGCACACCGTTTTGCTTTGCTAATTGCAGTACCTTTGCTACTTCCATTGTCTCTCCAGAGAAAGATACACCAATCACTACATCTTCTGGATCTGCGTTTGCTACTTGTGTTGCAGCCATGTGCATATCAGTAAAGGCATATGCATTCTTGTTGATACGCAAAAACTTTTGTTGCGCGTCCATCGCAATAATACTCGATGCCCCGACACCAATAAAATGAATTCTTCTTGCCATTCTTAAAACTTGTACAGCCTTTTCCAATTGATCAATAGCCAATAATTCAGATGTTTCTCGAATGGTTTGGATACTATTATTCGTCATTTTATCAATGACAGACATTACCGACTCGTTTGGCTCTATATCACGATATCCAGCCTCTGTCGTTTTTTGAAGGTCACCAGCTATACGTAATTTAAGTTCCTGAAACCCTTTGACATCCAATGATTTGCAAAGCCGGATAACCGCTGCACCACTTGTTGAACTGCGCTTTCCTAATTCCATAGCTGTTAAAGTGATAGCCTCTCTAGGATGTTCAATAATATAAGATGCTATTTTCCTTTCTGAGGGAGGTAGCAATGGAATCATCTCATTAAGCATTACAATTCCTCCGTTTGTTGACATGACATCAGCTCTTTTCTATTAGATATCCTTTTTCATCACATGGAAAGTTCTTGTAATTTCAAAACCAGTTTTTTTATATAAATAACCAGCGGAGGATTTTTCACCTGTCCAGAGGAACCAAGCACCATGTAGGCTCTCTGCTTTCATTTGCTTCAAGCAGATGTTTAACAAAATTTTACCTAGGCCTTTTCCTTGTTCATCAGGATCAACACCAAATGGACCGAAACGATCTGGTACCCCTTCATAGCCACCAAATATACAAAACCCAACTACTTTATTACCATTTCGAGCCACCAAAATATGTTCCATTGGCAAACCTTGCAGTATCCCTTCCCGGATTGCACGTCCCCAATCTGGATTAAATTTTATATTGGCAAATTGGATAACTTCATAGAGATCCTTATCTTTCGCAAGCGAAAAAGAATACCCTTCTGTTTCCCTTTGCTTTATAAGTTCTTCTATATCTTTTGATATTTTAAAATCAATAATATTTCGGTCCATCGCAATTGGGGAATACAGCTTTGTGAACCCTTGCATTTTTAAAAATTGATATGCTTCTGGATAAGCATCTTCGTCGATCCCGGGCATAATGTAGTTTGGTGCATAGGAGGCGAAAAACATATGCTTTCTCCCATTCCTTTTCAAAAAGATAGCTGCCTCTTCCATGAGTTGACTACCTACACCTGTTTTACGATAATCTTCATCAACAAAAAAGAAAGGAACCCAACCATTATCTGGCTCCAAGTCAGTACCAAACATTGGCAAAAGCCTTCGTACGGCATATACACAACCAACTAACTTATTACCCACAAATGCTAATCGCATCCCCTCTGGATCAAAGTTAGCATCCAATAAGACTAAGTTTCGGAAACGCTTTGCTGTAATGGGATCTTTCCATAGGCTTTTATTCCATAAATCTAGTATGTCTTTCTCATCACCAGATTCATAGTATCTATAAGTTATCATCATGACTTCTCCCCTTTTGTGCAAATTCAATTGCTTGACGAACAAATCCATTTGCCATGGAAATATACTGCTTTGCTTCTCGTAATGTTGCGCCCGTTTTCATCATTACAATAGCTGGTTTTACTTCATAATTCGTTGTTTCCAATACCTTTTCTGCCTCGTCATAGCTAACTTCTGTAATGGTCGTTACAATATTTTTGGCACGTTCTTTTAATTTTTGGTTGCTTACTTTTAAATCTACCATCAAGTTTTCGTATACCTTCCCTATCTTTATCATCGTAGTTGTTGTAATCATATTTAAAATGAGTTTGTGTGCAGTCGCAACCTTCATTCGAGTTGAACCAGTTAAAACTTCAGGTCCCGTTTCCACTTCTATATTGATTTCTGCAAATTGACTAATAATAGCCTTCTTATTACCAGTCAAGCTAACCGTTCTCGCTCCTACTTCGTTAGCATATTTTAAGGCGCCAGCAACATATGGTGTTCTACCACTTGCAGCAATTCCGATTACAACATCTAACTCGGTTAGACTCCTGTCTTTAAGATCTTGTGCACCTAGTTGTTCATTATCCTCTGCACCTTCAACAGCTTTTACAAATGCATGAGAACCTCCAGCAATAATCGCCTGTATGAGATCAGGTGGTGTACTAAAAGTTGGTGGACATTCTACCGCATCTAACACACCAATGCGGCCACTCGTGCCGGCACCAACATAAAATAGCCTTCCACCTCTTTTTAGTGACTGGTGTACTGCATCTATCGTCTGTTCGATTTGCGGTAAAACTTCTTGCACCCTTTTTGTGACGCTCATATCTTCATGATTGATTACTTGTAAAATTTCCATCGTTGACATATTATCGATATGCATAGAATTTACATTACGTTGTTCAGTTTTTAATGTCGATAAGTTAATTTCCATTTATTATCATCCTAGTTGTATAAAAGATACGGTTTTTTTTGTTGATTAAAAGCTTCTATATGTGCTTCGCACGACATGAAGAACGCTTCTGATGACCCTTCCAGTATCATTTCTTTTAACTTTTTCGTTCCTGCTAGAAGGTCAAAGAAATATTTATCATGTTCATTCGATAAAAACGCAAACTTACCTGGATACATATTTGCTATTGTTTCTAATAAGACAATACCAGTATGAAGTGAATGCAATTTGGTTCGATCAACAAGATGTAATTGGATTCCACTACAAATTTTATCCTTATGTTTCTGATATGTCGGGATAAAAGATGTCGGGCGAGCTAAGACGCCAGGAACATTTTTATGATTGAATTCCTTTGCTAACTCATATCCATCGATAAAAGGAGCACCGACTTGTTCAAACGGTCTTGTTGTACCTCTTCCCTCTGATAAGTTCGTTCCCTCTATTAAACATGTTCCGGTATAAAGTATATTCATATCAATATTTGTAGTATTTGGAGACGGTGGCACCCAAAAAAGCCCTGTATGATCGTAATACATGTCTCTATTCCAACCCTGCATAGGTACAACTGTTAAATCACAATCGTAATCAAATTCATGTTTAAATAAAAATGCAAGTTCTCCTACTGTCATTCCGTGCCTGTTTGGAATTGGCAACAAGCCGACAAATGATCGTACATCCTCTTCAACTAGATTGCCTTCTACATTTACTCCTGAAACTGGATTAGGGCGGTCAAGCACAACGAATTGCTTTTCGTATTTTGCACAAGCCTCCATGACATATGCCATTGTATAAATAAAGGTATAATACCTTGAACCGATATCTTGTAGATCAAATACAATGACATCCACAGGATCCAACATTTCCTTACTAGGCTTTTTATTGGCACCGTATAAACTATAAACTGGCAATTTTGTATAGGGGTCTTCCATCGATTCCACAGTTTCTCCCTCTTTTGCGTCACCGCGAATACCATGTTCCGGCGCATAAAGTGCAGTTAGCGTAATGTCAGGATGTTCATGAAATAAATCAATGGAAGGAATGAGTTTTTCATTGACACCCGTCATATTGGTAACTAAGCCGACTTTCTTCCCTTTAAACCTTTTGTATTCCTTCTCTAGGAATATATCCAATCCTATTTTCATTCTGCATCCTATCCTTACTTGTTCAGACATTATGATATAGAGATTAAGGTGGATGTTATTCTTTTACTCCACCTAAAGTTAAACCTTTTACAAAGTGTTTTTGGAAAATCAAAAATACGATAATCATTGGAATGGCGGCAATAGCTGCTCCGCTCATTAATAATTTAAAACTTGCTAAGTTCGCATCTTGCAAAGTTTTCAAGCCTACAGGCAACGTATACAAATCTGAATTATTCAATACAATAATTGGCCACAAAAAGGAATTCCAAACATTCATAAACGTAAAGATTCCTAATGCTGCTAGACCGGGCTTGGCAAGTGGTAATACAATTTTCCAGAATGTCCGCCATTCACTTGCACCATCGATTTTTGCAGCCTCAATCAATTCATCTGGAATGGAATACATGAACTGACGCATCAAAAATACTCCAAACACCATCGATAAATCAGGCAGTATGAGCGCCCAATGCGTATCCATCAAATTGAGATCCCGGACCATAATGAATAATGGCACTAATGTTACTTGTCCAGGTATCATCATCGTTGAAATGATGAGCCAAAAGATGAGATTCCTGCCTGGAAACTTTTTCTTTGCTAACACGTATCCAGCCATTGAATCAAATAATAAAATTCCTATCGTTACGACGATGCCGATATATAAACTATTTAAAAACCATCGCCCCATGTTGTTTTGCTTAAATAATGTTTTAAATCCAGAAAATGTGTCTGTCACAATGTTACTCATTACTTCACGATGATATGCTGCCCCTTCCGTATCATCGGCCTTTTCAGCATCCCTAGCCTTTTTCCAATGTTCAAAGTACTCGGTTATACCTACAGGATACATTTTAGGAGGGTTTGAATTAACATATGATATCGGTCGTTCTAAATCCTCATCCTGATAACTACTCAATTGTAGCGATGTACTGAACACCCAATATAAAGGTAATAGGGAAACAATAGAAAATAAGATCAAGAATGTATATATGATGATTTTGCTAGCGGTTGCCTTCTTTTTCATTTCATTTCCCCTCTAATCCTCATGATTTAAAACACGAAATTGAAAAATCGATATAATAAAGATAATAAAGAATAAGACAACTGACTGCGCTGCGGCTAGTCCAAACTCAAAATCTCTAAAACCGGTTTTATAAATTAAGTGGACGAGTGTTTCCGTTGCATAACCGGGTCCGCCACCTGTCATCAGTATGATTTGGGTAAAAACTTGAAACGAACCGATTGTACTTAGTAGGACTAAATACAAAGTAGACGGTTTTAACATCGGTATCGTGATTTTCATCCATTTTTGAAATGCATTTGCCCCATCAATCGTTGCAGCCTCATACAAAGATTCCGAAATCGAGCTCATAGACGCGAGATACAAAATAATTCCCACACCAAACGGAATTAACATTTGCATCAAGATAATTGCCCATAACGCTGAATTCGACTGTCCCAACCAATTAATTGGTTCCATACCAAACAAGCCAATAACATAGTTAAATAAACCATATTCATAGTTGTACATCCATCTCCATACCATCGCGATAATGACCATGGACGCAACTGTTGGCAAATAAAACGCAGCTCGAAAGAAGTTTTGTGCCATTTTGCCTAGCGAATGAATAAGTGTAGCTATAATTAACGCCGAGATAACATTGAAAGGTACTGTTACAACGGTATATATTGTCGTATTCATAAGTGCCTTTCTAAATCCTTCACTATGAAATACTTTTACGTAATTATCAAATCCTGCCCAAATATTGCTGCCAATTACTTTATATTCTTGAAAAGAAAGCAGAAATGCCCATACAACTGGGATTGCGATAAACAAAGTAAATAGAACGAGTTTGGGGAGTAAAAAGAGATACGCCGCGTAATTTTTTTTCATTAAATAAAGCGTGCCACTTTTATTTTTAGTTATGATTGTGTCTTTTGAAGCTTTCACTATTTCACCCTCCTGCATTAGGAACTTAGACTGTGAGATTCATAATAAAAAAGGTCCATTCTATATGATGAAGGGCTGGGACAAAACCAAAGTGCCAGCCCCTCCCAGAGGGGGTCAGACCCCTTATATCCCAGCCTCCTTTTCATGAAACCATTAGTCTAGAAATTCCTGAACATCTTTTTCCGCCGTATCCATCGCTTCTTGCGCTGTCTTCTCACCATTAAAGACTAGCTGAAGCTCACGTTGAATGACCTCATCAATCTTTTTCCAATCAGAATGGCGAGGCAACATGACAACTTGTGTTGACATTTCCTGTGCACGTGCCATTTCTGGATTGTCTGCGTACGGATCCTTGTCAGCTGCACTTTGCAATGCAGGGAAAGTACCATATTCTTTTGCCATGATATATTGCTCATCTGTTGAAGATATATATTTCATAAATTCAGCAACCATTGCTTTTTTGCCATCATCTTCTTGGTGGAACATCGTCCAACCACCTACTCCGCCAATCGTAACCGGCTCACCTGTTTCGCCTGTAGGATAGTTTGCTACCATGAAGTTAGTAGGATATTGGCTCTGTGTTGAAGTAATTGCCCATGTTGCCCACGGTTCCATTGCTACTGTTCTTTGTTCTTCACTTGCCCATGCTTGGAAAGTCCCACCAACATCAGCTCCACCTAATGATTCAGGCGCTGAACCATCTTTAAGTTTAAGATCAGCCAATCTTTGGATAGCATTTACTGCTTCAGGACTATTAAATGTAAACTCTGACAAATCATCACTTAATGGTTGACCACCATCAATATAGAAGAAAGGCCACGCTTCATAATAACCGGGTAAAATATATGTTGAAAATCCATACACGTCTATTTTTCCATCGCCATCTCTATCGAAAGTAAGTTTTTCTGCTGCATCAGCAAATTCATCCCATGTCCATTCACCATTTTTCGGTGGTTCTACACCAGCCTCTTCAAATAAATCAAGATTCAACAGCATAGAATGTACAGTCATCGAGTTAGGAATTCCATAAAGTTTATCGTTGTAAGTATAAGCATCTAAAGCATTTTCATAGAAATCAGCAAGCTCTTCTTCTGTAAAAAACTCATCTACTTGTTCAACAACACCTTGTTCAATATGTTCAATACTTACAGCACTACCACTAATATCTACTGGAGCTATATCCGGCCATGCTTGCCCAGCAATTGATACGCCTAACTTATCTGGAAGTTCCGCCCAAGGTACTTGAACTAACTCAATCTCTACACCTTCATGTTCCTTTTCAAATTCCTTAATTTTATCCTCTATCCAAAAATACTTATTTCCTTCACCATCCTCACCAGAATCATCACCTGGCTCAGCCCAACGTGGACCATCCCAAATTGTAATTTTCCCAGTCCAACCATCCCCATCACTTGATGATGGCTTTTCATCTTTACCACATGCACTTAATACTCCCACTAGTAAAATCAACATGATAAAAGTTAATTTCATTTTACCCTTCACAATTTTTCCCCCTTATTTGTTTGTCATCCTCGTAAAATAATAAAAGTATGATGCCTACCGAACTTATTCACCTCCCTTACCCTTCATTTATACTAATCTTCACTTGGTTTTTCCTTGGTGGATAAGTCGATAACAACCTTAAACCTCTACTTTATTTGGTATTGTGACAGGGGACTTTCCTTTCACATTGACATCCCCGAATATAGCCTTCGCCGCTGTCTCTAGTGCTGGATACGTAAATTCATACGTATTGATATATACCGGAACATCAGGTAAATAAGCAATGTCATATGGACTTCTCGTTGCAATGACAATGACGTTTTTATTATGGTTGTAGATTGCATTCACTAATTTGGTTTGCGCATCGTTCGCCTGCACTGTTAACGTACCAACAACAACAATGTCATATTCTCCTGCCATTGTTTGTACTTCGGAAATTTCCTTTTCTGTTGGTGGATTAGAAACTTCCACTATTTCCGTAGACTCATAGCATTCTTTTACTGCCTTTCCTAAAGAGAACGTTGCGTATCTTTTATCCTCGACCATCATTGCATAGTTATTTTTTGGATAGACAACGAGAATACGATCATGACCATCTTTTTTTATTGGAATGAGATGAGACTCATTTTTTAATATGGATATTCCTTGTTTATAAATTTCATATGATTCAGCTCGATGTAAATTACTGCCAACTCCCGCTGATTTTAAATATTCTGATACTTTTTGTTCATGGAATGGAATATCGGCCCAAGATAAATATTTATCTTTTAATTGCATAACCCGCTCATATGCGCCATCCAATACTTCCATTTCAATGTCCCCTGATGTAATAGCTGCATTTATTGCATTTATTGACTCATATTGACGTGTTTGCAAATGAGAAACCATAATTAAATCCACACCTGCTTGGAGCGCTTGGACACTTCCCTCGGCAGTTCCAATCCCTTCTGAAATTGCATTCATTTCCATGCAATCAGTTGTAACAACTCCATCAAAACCTATTTTATTACGTAAGAGACCTGTAATAACTTTATTTGAAAGCGTTGCGGGAACATTCTTCTGATCTTCTATTGCCGGAAAATACACATGGGAAGTCATGACAGTATCTGCGCCTTGTTCTATACATGCAATAAATGGTTTAAGTTCAACATTCATTAATCTTTCCATGTCATGATTGATTACTGGTAAATCTAAATGTGAATCTACAGCTGTATCACCGTGTCCTGGAAAATGCTTCAATGTTGTCATTACACCCGCATCATTCATTCCTTTCATCGCTTGTTTTGCAAAGTCAGATACTAGCTCAGGTGTTTCACCATAAGAACGAACACCAATGACCGGGTTATCCGGATTGTTATTTATATCCGCAACAGGAGCAAGGTTCCAATTTATTCCTAATGCCTTTAATTCTCTACCAGTAGCAAGTCCGGTAATATAAGCATTTTCACTTCTACCTGTAGCACCTAACAACATCGCTCCTGGAAATATCGTTGTACCCTCACCAAGTCTTCTTACGACACCATTTTCCTGATCAATACAAATGAATAGCGGACGTTCATGACCAGCATTTTTAGCCTCCAATTGCAACTCCCTCGTTAAATTAAAAACTTCCTCGGGAGTACCAATATTTCTGCCAAATAAAATAATACCCCCGACATGATATTCACGAATTAGTTTTCTAATTTCAGGCGTCACTTTTTTACCATTAAATCCTACCACCATTAATTGGCCAATCTTTTTATGTATTTCAGTTAAGTTCAATTTCATCTCTCCATTCTTTATAATTCAAAGCCAGGAATTACATTTCCAATTCTCGTATTTGCCCCAGTAGGGTATTTTAACGTTTGTGCATATTTTGTTCTTGCTCTACAACCCCGTACCGTGCCAAGTGCTTGATAGTAATCGTAATAACGGAAATCAGCGGAGTTCATAATAAACCAATACTTTGATAGCGCTTCTAAGTATTTTTCAAATTCATCCGACACATCTACAAAAACATCTGGCGTATAGCCTTCCATGTCTTCCCAATTCTCACTATGAAACATCCTTGATAATGAATGAGGTGGAAGTCCTTCTAATTCAAAGCCTGGTAAAGCTGCTTTAAGCCATGCCTCCTGAACTATCTTTGGGCAAAGTGCGTGATCCGGATGCATACTATTTTCCCAATGTGTAATGACAACATTTGGCTTTAGTTGGCGAAATATCGTGGCAACGGTGGATATTGTCTCTTCGTCAGCTTTTAATTCAGCATCTTTATAGTCAAGTGTGATACTTTTTGCCCCTAAGACATATGCTGCCTCCTCAGCCTCGCGTATTTTTTGTTTTCTATATTCCTCCACTGTTATATGAGGTGGTGTTCCTTTCTCTCCAGCAGTTAGGTGTAAAAAGGTTACCTCATGACCAGCCTTAGCATATTTATGAGCAATTGCCCCCGCCTGCATCTCCACGTCACCACAATGGGCACCAACTAACATTAAATGAATCTTATTATTCATCAAAAGCACCTTCCAACATATAAATTTAGACAACAAAATTGATACCGCTTTCATTTATTACTATTATACTATTAATATTCAGGAAATGAAATAGTAATTTATTAATTTTATATTATTCCTGTACTTTTATTTTAGAACTGAGGTGACTTTATCATTATATAGGCTTCATAGCCCCTTATCTGATACGATCCTTTGGTGTTATTTTTTGTACCCTAGGTAAAATTATAGAGGAGGATTCATTTATTAATAAATAGGATAGGAAGAAGTGTTTATATAATTAGACTGGTAATTTGGTAGGGATTTATGAGACATATTTCGCTTCCGCAAAAATACGTTTTTCTAAAATAATGGTTTCCTCTATAACAGAAATTTACTGTTATAGAGGATAGAACCTTATAAGCCAATTTTTGACCAGTCAAACAATGAACCAGGATCAGTTTTTCGGTCAGGCGCATATTCATCATGACCAACAACATGCTCCCGATCCTTTAAAATATCAGGATTGCGTTTTATGATTATTTAATTTCCAGCGTAGTTTCATAACTTGAAACAAATTGATTCGCTTGATTAAGCAGTGTGTCATATGCTGATTCTGACACTGATTCTTGCTCCCTATGGTGGTCGAGTAGCAATTTAAAGCCATCCATATGTTTCAGTACTTTCTCGTTCTCTTCTTTTTTAACGAATTGATTGACAGAAGTTAAGTGAATAGTGAGTGCCCGAGCAACACTATCGTTTGCAAATTCTCCTTCTTCCTCAAATTTCACTATCAGAGCTAACATATCTTCTATTGTAGGCACCTCACTTCCGTCCCCTGTATCATTATCATCGCCATCACCTGGGTCTGTGTCATTTTCTTCATAGATATCATCTAGTACCATATTTGGGTAATAAGCAGTTAGAATTTCATCGAATGCCCAACCCTTACTTTCGCCAAGATGATAAGCACCATATTGACTCATGCCAACTCCATGTCCATAACCACCTCCAAAGAATGTAATATCTTCACTTTCCTCATCAATTTCAACACTGAAGAAAGCGGATGGAAGAATATTGAAATCCTCTCGAGAAGGTGCATCATAACCGTCACTTCCTGCGCGGGCCATGTATAATGTAACTGGATCTCCACCTGTATCTGGGGACCACGGTCTAATAACAAAGCGAATATTGTATTCCTTTATTACTTTATATGTCCCTGTCGTTCCCTCTATCACAAGATCCATAATATTTCCACCTTCACCCCGCTTCGTTACATACATATCTTGGAATTCACCAATCCCTGCCTCCGGAATTGGAAGACTAACAAACTGACCCGCATCATTTTGTGTTAAAACAAATTTGGGATCTGCCTGTTGTCTAAGTGTTAAGTTTTTATTAATTGTATTTCCTAGCTCTTCTTTTGATAGCGTTGTTTTCCAACGAAAGAAATCTGATGCATCATCATAACCTGTATATGATAGAGTTTTGAAAAAATGGAGCATCTCTTCTTCATCACTCGTATCCAACTCGAGCATTTGGTCTGGGTTATCCGGATCAAATGTATGGCTTTGTGCTAGTAAATAAGGTACAACACTACTAGGAAATGTACCATCTGCTTCTGACCATACTTCATGCTTTGAAGCACCGTATCCTGCTGAAGTAGAATAATACCTAGCATCGACTAAACCACCCGTTTCATCCCGCATTACAATCCCTGCAGTCTCTTGAACTGCTTGTGTAGTAAGCGCATTTTCTGGAGCATTGTTATATACTTGGCTCATGACACTATCAAGTACAAAAAATCCATCTTCTGTAAAACGCTCACTAAAATAATCTCCCAAGGCATAGGTTCTTGCGGCAACTGATTGGGCCTTCAGTGCTTCTAGTCCAAAACTTGCTGGCATCTCGCTTGGCACAACCTGGTATAAATAATCTTCTAAATTCACTTCATTAATGAGATGAAGTTTGTCCCCCGAATGAGTTGCTGTGATTTCAAAAAAACCACGGTAACTCGCTTCAACTGGCGTCCATTCACTTCCTCGTCTAATATTATCAACTATAATCTTCCCGTTTTCTTCAGTAGATACATAGATTCGATTCGTAGTCGTATATAATGTTGTTCCATCCTCTGTCATAATTGTTACTTCGTGTTGTTGAGCTTGAATTGTAATTAACTCATTCGGATTTATCAATAATATCTCATCCGCAACCTTGTCCACTATTTCTAGACCTGTAGCAGATTGCACTTCAATTTCATCATGTTCTAGCGTGACAAAATCAGTTGTCATAATTCCAACGCGCATATTTTCAATTGGTGTGTAACCATTTAATATCATCTTTGTAATTTCATTATCTTGGTTCACTTCCACCGTAACATTTTCAGCACCCACCCGAACCTCTCGATAAGATACTGCTTCTAATTCACCATCCACTAATCGATATACTTCATAACTCGTAGCTAGAGGTAATGCACCTTGTATTTCTAGCTCTAAACTACTTGAGCTCTTAGCCATAATCTTTTCGGAATATATATTTTCAGATTCCGCCGCTCCTAAAACAGTTTGTCCGGGTAACATAAACTGTACAACGGTACTTAATATTAAAGTAAATACCGCAATGAGATTTATTGTACGTTTCGATTTACAAGCAGTTAACATGATAGTCCTCCTTACTATATTTAATATGCTGATATTGTAAACATAACGATTCCGAACTTCATATGAACCCTTTCTACTTGTTGTACAGTGAATTTTTAATCGATGGGGGTCTTACAACGTACAGGACGTTGCGTCTTTGTAGGATAGCCAAGTCTGTACTTACTGCGGAAAATCAGTAAATATAAATAACTTGTCAAAAGAAGATTGATAAAGCGTATATTGAGCTGTATACATTCTGCGTGGGTTGAAGCCTTTTCAATCCATTGAAACAGGTAAACAACCAACTCTACTAATCTATTACGGATCATAATTGAGATGTCATATTTTTATTCTAATATTGTGTTTTGCACAAATACCACGATGTGTAAAATAATATTTCAACCCAGCGTGCATTATCCTTATATATAAGGATTTAGATACTCCCCTCCTTATCCTTATAGTTGGTACGTACTTGGTAACGCTTACAACAAAATTAACATTTCTTATGAATCACCACCTTATCATTATGACTAGTATAGTAGAGTTTTTGCAAAAATGGTGTCGAAGTTTGGCAGAAGTAGGAAGTATTCCAAAAATGATAGCAAGGTAGGAAGACTTAAGTACTATAAAAGGGGTCAGACCCCATGTTAAAAGCTTCACATGGGGTCTGACCCCTCTATTTTCTACTTGATTAATTTTTCCTTTTTTAAGTATTCTTTTGCGATTTCATATGGTTTCTTACCTTCTACATTGACTTGATAATTCATCTCTCGCATTTCATCATCTGTTATTTTTCCTGCTAGTTTATTTAAGGCTTCTTTTATTTCCGGGTATTTTTCTACCGTCTCCGCTCTTAACAATGGTGCACCTTGATAAGGTGGAAATAATTGTTTGTCATCCTCCAAGACTTTCAGTGAATACTGTCTCAACTCACTATCTGTAGAGTATGCATCAATCACTTCAATATCACCAGATTCCACCGCACTATATCGTAGCTTTGGCTCCATTGTAACGAAATTTGCAAAGTGAATATCATACAGTTTTTGCATCCCGACATAACCATCTTCACGATCAGAGAATTCTAATGTAAATCCAGCTTTTACACTATTTTCCACACTTTTTAAATCCGATATAGTCTTTACGTGATATTTCTCAGCAAATTCATTTGGCACTGCTAGAGCATATGTATTGTTATACGCCATAGGTTGCAATAATTCCATATCGAATTGATCCAACATACCTTTTCTAGCTTGTTCATATACTTCATCACGGTTCGTACTATCCGCTGTCTCTTTTAAAAACTCGGCAATAGCTGTTCCTGTGAATTCTGGATAAATATCAATACTATTTGACCGTAAAGCATTAAATACGAAAGAAGTTTTTCCAAGCCCAGGCTTTAATGACACCTGTAAATCTGTTTCATCTTCAATCAAAATTTTATACATATTAATTAAGATTTCTGGCTCTGATCCAAGCTTACCTGCAATGACAATTTCTTGATTTTGACTGTTCATCACAAATGGTGCGAGGAAGAAGAAACCTACAAGTACGATTATCGAGCCAATTGCAATGATGGAATTTTTATAGGATGCTTTTTCCAAACGCTTCAGAAGAAAATCAAATAAAAGTGCTAATATGGCAGCTGGTATGGCACCAAGTATAATTAAAGACGTGTTGTTACGGTCAATTCCTAATAAAATAATATCTCCTAAACCACCGGCTCCGATAAGTGCTGCAAGTGTGGCTGTGCCAACAATTAACACCATCGCGGTCCGAATACCTGCCATCATAACAGGTAAAGCCAATGGTAGCTCTACTTTCATTAACCGTTTACGATTATTCATTCCCATCGCCATTGCCGCCTCGACGAGCGAAGGATCCACCTCTTTAATACCTGTATATGTATTTCTGATGATTGGCAGCAAAGCATAGATAACCAAAGCAATGATGGCGGGAACTTTTCCAATCCCAAATAGCGGAATTAGCAGGCCTAATAATGCCAAGGAAGGAATTGTTTGTAAAACTGCCGTGACACCAATTATGCTCTCCGCAATTTTTGGCCTCTTCGTTAAATAAATACCTAGCGGAATGGCTATCATAACAGCAATCAAAAGGGAAATAAGAGAAATCTGGATATGTTCAAAAAGTGCACCGATAAGCTGATCTTGCCGTTCTAAAAGCACTGAGAAAAAATTAGCCATGGTTTTTCCCCCTATTCATACCATCCTCTATTAGATGCTCTGCCAAATAATTCATCATCATTTGTCGATTGATCATGCCAATTTGGGTCCTATTTTTTTCAACAATGAGCTGTTCATGAAATGCTAATTTCTTCAAAACATCATGTAATGAAGTTGAAACGGGTATTACCTCAGTCGCTGTTACCGCATATGGTGTGCCACCTTCGGTAAATGGTTGAACAATCGTTTCAAGTCGGAGATCTCCACCAAATCTATTAGGTTGATGTCCAACAAAGTCTTTTACGAATTGATTGACGGGATTTTCCATAATCTCAAGTGGTGTTCCAATTTGGACTACTTCTCCATCCTTCATGATACAGATTCGATCAGCTAATTTCATTGCCTCTTGCATATCATGCGTGACAAATATTGTTGTCTTTTGAATACTCTTTTGGATTGATATAATATCATCCTGCAGTTTTTCCCGGCTAATCGGATCAAGCGCACTAAATGGCTCGTCCATTAATACAATTTCGGGATTTGCTGCTAAAGCTCGGATGACTCCTACTCTTTGTTGCTGACCACCCGATAATTCTTTCGGTTTCCTATGGAGATAAATGTTTGGATCTAACCCGACCATTTCTAATAGTTCACAAACCCTTTTTCTAATTTTGTCACGTTCCCACTTTTTTAATTCTGGTACAATTGCGATATTCTCTTCAATAGACATATGCGGGAAAAGCGCAATGCGTTGCAGCACATAGCCGATATTCCATCTTAATTCATGAATATCGTATTCACTAATCTTTTTATCATTAATAAAGATTGTCCCTTCTGATAGTGGAATAAGACGATTGACCATTTTCAATGTCGTCGTTTTCCCGCTCCCACTCGGACCAATTATGACAAAAAATTCACCTTGCTCAATTTCCATATTTAAATCTGTCACAGCTGTTGTTCCATCTGGATATTTTTTTGATACATTTTCAAACTTTATCAATGTTTTTGACTCCTTATATTATCATCATCAAGCATCTATATTATCTGGGTGATTATCCATTTTATATTAGGCACTGAAAGGATGAAGTATCAAATGATTTGCTTGTAGAGGATGTTTTGATGATAAGAAAAAAGGATAATAGTTATTGTAAAAGACGGATGTGAAGATATGAAGTATGTTTGAGCTAAAACTGTAGATAAAGAAGTGGGGATGGAAGAAATAAACATAGTGGGGTCAGACCCCACTATGTTTATATTTGATACCTAGGATCGTTTGGTTGAATCGGAATGCTCATCTGGCTATTTAAATGAATTGCTTTCATTTCACTAGATTGCAATAAATATTTGATGTTTACTCCTTGAATTCTCATCGCAACACCATTATAAACCTCTTTATAGCGATTGAGTATGTCAAATGAAATGAGATGTTCATTGCTTATTCTGATTAGCTCCGCTTCAAAACGCTTGTGACTTTCTTCTACATTTTGCATAGCTTGATCCAATGTTAGACCCGCATCACTTAATGCTATCTGCACTTTAGCAGGATTCGTTTTGAATTGAATAATAACTTCTATACTTTCTTCACTATTAAGATCAATTTTCGGATCAACATAGATAGAAGAATTCATATTATTGTTATTCCTTTCATTTGAGTTTATATTTGGGGTCTGACCCCAAATATAAACTTCATTTCCTTATTCGGCGTATTCGGCGCCGTTATCTGTTTGTTTTGCTTTTACTTTTAGTGCTGCGTCATATTTAACCCCTTGGTATTCATTTCCTGCACTATCTTCCAGTTTAATCCCGACCATAAGATCAATATACTGCCCTTCATCTAGTTGCCAGAAAGAGTCTTCACTACCTTCACCAAGAAGAATTTCACCTGAAGTAACCGCATCTTCTGATAACACTTCACCGTATACCTCTACATCTCCAGATACATTGGATAGTTTTGCCACCGAACGCTCATTTGTTGTTCCATTAAACAAATTATCTAATGCGATTTTTGAGTCTTCATACACGTCTTGCCCAGGTTTAACCGTATATTTCATTGCCATATATCCGACTGAATATCCTTCTAGAGATGCATTATCAACAGAATGTGTATAAACCGCTTTTAAATGTGCATCTAAATCACCTGTATTAGAAATAGAAACCCAATTACCATATTGAAGTTGGGATGGTGCAAATTTTGTTTCTGCAAATAATGGCTCTTCAATATCCTGCCCATTATTTATCTCTAAAACTCCACTTTCAAGTGAACCAGATGCATTTGTTTCTGCAGTAAACCAAGAATGTGTTCCCATTCCAGCAGTTGCGATAAGTACTCCCGCTAACGTTGTTCCTAATAAAAATCTTTTTGTCTTCTTCATGATATGATTCCTCCCCATTTTACGTACTAGATTTTTTAACTTGATTAGATTTAAATATTCTTTCATATAGTGTTAAACTGACATATCCGATTAACGGCACAATAATTAGAAGCATAAAACCTAGTGAACTACTTGCAAATCTCGCAATAAACCCACCATTTTTTATAAGGAAGGCCTGTCTACCTATTAAGGCATCAGAAGTTACAATGTCGTCATCAACGACATTATTGTTGTCCCCTTTTGTTTTCATGACAGGTGAGCCATCCTCTTGTGAAATATCAACCACTCGGTGTGTCACAAAACGGCCTTCACTATCTTGAAATGTGATCACATCATGAACAGTGATATCCTTTGCTTCTAACATTTTCACAATAACTAAATCACCTGTTTCAAATGTTGGTTTCATACTGTTTGAAACAACCGTGTATGGTTGGTATCCCAAAAAAGATGGGGGTTGGCCAGGATGCCTAATCATTTGCAAAACAATAAACAGAACAAAAGCAAGTAGTATAATAAATATCAAACGAAGACTATAAATAAATATTTTTCTAAACGCAATATTGCTTTGAGACACCTTTCGCCACCCCCTATTTTTGATGGGGGTCAGACCCCTTTTGCGGGGTCTGACCCCATTCACCATTTATTAATTATCTTCTGTTGGTTGAAGACCTAGTGATTGTAAGAAGTCATTCAAGCCTTTAGGTCCAAGCTTTTCTACTGGATCCTTCTTCACCCCAGGACCTACTTTCAAGAAATTCTTCTCGATATAACGAATATCCACTTCATCGACGATACCATCTTTATTAATATCCATTGCTTTATCGTCTTTACCATACATAGCTACAATACGCATGACGTCCATAATATCAATGACACCATCGCCGTTTACGTCTCCGGCAATATTTGGTTGTAGATACACTTGTGCCATCTCACCATAGATTTCGCCGTTCTTTTCCTTCCCTACCGTTACTTTTTGTGCAGTAGTCAAATGACCTGGTACTTCAATTATAATTTCATACGGCTTATCCGATACTGGCAAATCAGTTATTTCAAACTGCGCGTGTTCATCGACAGTACCATTATAAACTTTACCATCCGCTCCTTTTGCATACGCCTTAACTCCTAACCCTTCATAGTCACGTGTTAAAGGAAATCCTGCTTCATGCATAAATGCTTCCGGAGTAAAGTTACCGTAAACTACCGCATGTTTAGAAATAAATTGGTAGTAATCATGTATAAATGTTGGAATGACAACTTCCTCATTCGTAATATTTTGATATGTGAATGTATCAACTCCACCGTAGCCCAAATTACCACGATTTTCATAATACAGATCACTGACCACCTCAAAAGTGACATCAATAAAGTTCATATTACCTGTAACCCCTTGAGCGTGTTCCCCTTCCAAAGAAGCTCCAACAGTTACAATACTTGAAAAGTTATCCTTGCTAAATACCGGGTCATCCAGTGTGACAGATAAGTCATTCTCCTTAGCAAAGTTAGCAAATTCCTTATTCAGTTTTACATCTTTATATTCATAAATATCACCTAGATAATTTAGGTCAAATTTACCTGAAACAAGATCCTCTACGTTGTTCAAACTTAATGTAAACGTGACACTATCACCTAATTTAACCTCATCTTCTTGATAAAACCCTTCCGCATATGCTGTTCCTTTTTTAATAAACGTATAATGGACGGAATCACCAAGATTTGTAGCCAAGTCAATCGGATCTAATACCAATTTTAATGGACCATCCGCAATTTCCTCTGGTAATACACCGAATTTCATTTCCCCTTCTGCTGTAACAGGTAAAATACCTGGGAACGGAAAGCTATTTTCATAATAACCTACTATATTTGATGATTGATCATAATCTAACCCTTTTTCTTTTAGAACATCAATCGCATCGTCATAGACGTTTGTATGGACCCATAATGCATGATGACCATCTTCATCCGTATACATAGATTCATCTACTTCAATAACACCTGGTTCATAATCATTAAAACTCATTTCCGCTGGCTTATTATCAATTAATGCGAAGTCATGACCCGTATACATTTCGCCATTCTCATCCACCCCAATCATTTTAATATGATAGTCGCCCTCTGGTAACACTATAACTTCCTCGCTAATCGGGTTATTAGGGTCATCCGTAAATGGGTTCACCATACCTTGAAATACATTCATAAGGAAGTATGTTTGATCTGGCATTATTTCCTCTGCAAACAGCGTTCCGAGATAACCAACTGGTTTATCCGTTTCACTATCTGTTACGATAACATCTATCGTTTCCATTGGACTTTTTAATCTGAAATCCATGTTGAGAAAAGGATCTAAAAAGTAATGGAAATTCCAGTCATTTGTCACCGCATGTCGATCAAGCTCTATAAGGTCAAAACCTTTATCAGATACACGAACAGCAAATGGGACTTGGTATTTTTCCTTCGGGTCATCTACATTTGAAATTCGAACATACCCTTCATATACCCCATAATCTGCGCCGCTTGGTATTACAATACTAGCTTCCAAGTCTTTCTTTTGTTCCGGTGAAAGCGTAAGCGTAGCTTCCCCCACTTCTAATTCAACGCCATTTTTAGATGCATCTTGTCTATTTCCTTTTGCTTGGAGAAAATCAACTTGCACTTCATAAGTCTTTTCTTCATTGGATTTATTTTCTATTGATAGTCTTTTTGACTTTTCAATAGCCTCTCCATCCAAATAATACCCTCCAAATGATATAGAACCTGTATCATGATTAAGGCTTACAATTTCTACACCCTCAACCATATCCGTTTGGTCATGAACGACAACCGCTGTATCCGCATGAACTGCATCATACGCATCGATACGTCCTGCACCAACTTCATACACAGAATAATCTTCACGTAGGTCAACAGCTGTATTCATTAATGCTGCCTTTACTTCAAAAGGTGTGTAATCTGGGTTTTGTTGTAAAATCAATGCTGCAACTCCCGCTACATGAGGTGTTGCCATTGACGTTCCATTCATTCTGCTATAAGCAGATCCATATGAATTATCTTCTGGATCATTAATAAATGAAGGTACAGTTGAATTAATTGCAACACCTGGTGCAGTCACATCAGGTTTAATGTCATACGTACCTGAAACTGGCCCTCTTGAGCTGAAATCAGCCAAATTATCGCCTTCTGATTTCACATTTCCTAATTCACCAAATGTAAATAATGCTCCTTCGTTCACAGCCTTCTTTAAACTTTCCCCATCTTCTTTTGACAAACGAAATGATGGAATATAATCGGAGTTTTCACCGACATAATGTGGAATTTGCCCTGCTTCATTGTTATAAACAATTGTCGCAACAGCACCTGCGCTTTTTGCATTTCTAATTTTCTCATCAAAAGCAAGTTCTCCACGCTCAATTAGTGCGATTTTACCTTCAACATCTACATCCGCAAAATCACTATCAGCCCCAAGTCCTACATAAACAACAGGTAGTGATTCATTTTCTAAATCCGCTACGTTATCTGCAAAGCTCTTTGCTAGAAGCTGAACATCAGAAAAAGTAAGTTCATCTACAGTTGCAGAAAAGGTCGGAGTGTTTTGCGAAACATCACTTGCTCCTACTGCAATAGACAAAGCCGCAGCACCAGGTGTACCAACTGTTTGATCACCAGGGCCCGCATTACCTGCTGCAACAACTGTAACAACATCAGATAACATTGCATTGTTAACCGCAACAGCTGCCGGGGATAGTGGATCATTGGCATTCATACCTAAAGACAGATTAATTACATCCATTCCATCGCGAACCGCTTTATCAATTCCACCTATTACCCAGTTCATGTCTCCACTACCATAAGCTCCTAACACACGATAGCTATATAAATCAACTTCTGGTGCTACCCCTTTAACAGAATAATCTACGAAACTATCTTGTTGTCCCGCAATCGTTCCAGAAACGTGTGTACCATGTGCTGTATAATAACTATTGCCATACATATCAAACTCTGGATAGCCAGATTCTAACCATTCATCATATGTCATTTCCATTGGGTCAGCGTCATCATCAACAAAATCCCATCCTTTTACAGAATCCGGATCAACTTTACTCGCATCCCCTCCGTCAGATTTTCTGTATCCTTTATAAACATTCGTTAAATCCGGGTGATTATAGTCAATCCCCGTATCAATAACCCCTACTTTAATTCCTTCACCTTTAATTCCCTCATCATGGAGTTCATCCACCCCAATATGCGGAACACTATCAATCATTTTTGGTTTTGCCTTTTCGCCCTTTGTTTCAGGCAATGTAAGCTGTACCTTTTCATCATTCCAAACACGCTTGACAATACCCGCTTCAACTAAGTCCTTAATCATATTTGCCGGAATTGTCATTGCCACACCGTTAAAAGCATCACGATATGCTTGATGCACTTTAATTTCTGATGCCCCTTCCGTTTTAGCACGCTTTAAACCATCAATCACTTTTTGAAACTTCTTATGTGAAGCATCTACCTTTTTACTAGCATCAGAAAGTGAAACAGTAGCACGTTTTTTGATGAGTTTCGCTTTCGCAACTTCTACCTTTGCTGGCTCCTGTTTAAACTCAACAATAACTTGAACCGGATTTGCACTATCTACGTTAATATCGGGATGTATCGTAAATCCCGGTTGTGCTTCCAACTGGTTCAAGGCGCGTCTTTCTGCATCCGTCAAATTACTCAAAACCTCTTTTACATTTAAAGAAGAATTTTTCGCCTGTGCTAATTGTAATGACGGTAGCATGGTACTCAATATTAATACGAATGATAATACAACCATCACTTTACTAAGATATTTTCTAGAAATCATCCATCTTTCCCTCCTCTATTTTCTCTTTCTTAAAATCTAGTAAAAAACGAAAACTCACACTCCTTCTATTCATCTATTAACTCATTATTAATGATAGATGTGATATGACATACTGTAAATTGGGGTTTTTAATATATTTCTAAATATTTAAAATAGTGCTTTAGACTGGTCGTATATTGTCGAATTTTGATTTACATGTCGAATTCATGCCGAATGCAGGTGATTAGTACTAATTTAATTCCCCCAATTTTTCAATTATTTTGGTTACGCCAAAGCATAATAGTGGGAAAATTATATAATTTTATATAAAATCATATGAAATCACACTAAAAAACGAAGGAATGAGGAAAATGTAGATCTTATAACGGATACAAAATTGATAAAAAATAACGTAAATGTTTGCAAGGTAAGAATTTCTGTCTAAGAAAGGGGAAAACATCTGATGTATGAAGGAAGAATCATCAAGTTCTATCGAGAAAAATATGGCATGACACAAGAACAACTAGGGCTAGGGATATGTTCAACGACGCATATTAGTAAAATAGAGCGTGGGCTGACAGAATATTCTCCTGAAATTACTTCGTTATTGGCAAAAAGATTACATATCCACATGGAACAAGAACTGGATAAATTGAAAAACATCAAAGAAAAACTCGATCTATGGCACGAAATGATCATCGCATTAAATATGGAGGCCGCTTCCAAAATTTATAGTGAATTAGCGAACAATGAGCTCATTGAAATTTCTAACTATCACGCCTTGTATCAATTACTCACACTTAAATATCATATTAGACAAGGAAACTCAGCTGATATCAAACGTGAATTATCAGTGATTGCCAAGGAATATGAACGCTTACCCCCATTTGAACAAAACTTGTATAAACATGTAGTTGGTATTTATGAATTATTCATGAATAACTACGCAAAGTCGATTCAGGTATTGAAAAGTATTCATTTTGATGATTATTCAAATGCCCTCGTTTATTATGATTTGGCAACCGCCTATCATTGTAATAACTTACCTATTTTAGCCTATTACTACGCTGAAAAGGCACTTTTGTTATATAAACAAAAGAATAACTTCTTAGGGATAATAGATACAGAAAATCTTATGATCATTCAACTAGAATCAGGTCAACATCGGGACTTCAAAGAAACAGCAGAACATTTTGAAGAACTTATAAAAATTTGCGATTTATGCCATGCACCTGATAAAAAGGCAAAATTACTCCATAACTTTGCATATGAATGTTTAAGACGTGAGAAATATAAAATGGCATTGGATTTATATAACGAATCCATGCAATTGAAGGAAAAATATACAGGCATATATTTACTATCACTCGAAGGATATATTCGAGCGGGATTAGAAGGAAATCTATTATCTAGGGAAGCATTGCTAGAAAATGTCCACGAAGGATTAGAAATTGCGGGGGTGACGAAAGATCGTTTATATTCGTTTATACTTCACTTGCACAAATATTCTCTTATGGGAAGAGAAAAACGGTATTATCAATATTTAACGGAAAAAGCATTACCTTTTTTTAAAAAACAAGGATACATCCTCATTGCTGAGAAATATGAAAAGGAATTGTTTTCCTATTACATCAGAACAGGCGAAAAAGATAAAGCATTGCAAATTGCTGAGGCAGTGATAGGGGGACAGACCCCATGTGAATGAATCACATGGGGTCTGTCCCCTTCTTTTATTTATTAATAAACACCAACGGCATCGTATGCTGCCATTACCGCTTCAACTTCCGCTGATGGCTCTCCATCTTTATCCGGATATAAATCACGAGCTGCTTGAATTGCTGCTTGACGCATTTCGCTAAAGCCCGAAGAAGCCGTCAAATAATGAGTTAGTGCACGGTAGAATATCTTCTCCGCCTTTGTTTTCCCAACTCCATTTACAGTCACTCCGTAATGTGTACCACCTTCCGTAATTAAGTAGGCAGCTTTATTATTAATACTACTATTAATATGAACGCCACCTTTATCCTCTTCACCTAAATAACGGTCATCATAATGGTCCGGGTAGAACCCAGTTTCTGTAAGATACATAGGCACAGATGCAGGATCTTTCATATCACGAAGTCCAACACCAGGAGTATGCGGTTCATAAATGTCTTCTCCCAAGAGCCATAAATCATCGCCTTCTTTATTCTCGATAAATGCTCCCATAATATCGGCAATTGACTCATTCAAAGCCCCAGATTCATTTTCATAAATTAACTTTGCAGTATGTTCAATAACCCCATGTGTCATTTCATGTCCAATTACATCTACACTACCTGAAGTAGATATCATAAGTCTTCCATCACCATCACCATAAATCATCTGCTTTCCATTCCATCCAGCATTATTCCATTGTGAACCAACATGAACAGTTGAAATAAGCTTCATACCATTATCATCAAGCGAGTCTCTCTCAAATACTCTCTTATAATAGTCGTACACTTTTCCCGCATTTACATGTGCTGAAACTGCTGCTGGATCATAGAAGAAGTTAGAATTACTCGTTACTTCAAACCCTGTAAAACCTAAGAGAGCTGACAGTAATATGAAAGGTGTCTCTCCCATACGATTGGCAGTAAATGTATGAACACCATCTGCTCTTGTGCCATCAAATAAGAAGCGCTCTCCTGTTTCCGTATCTAAAACGGAATTTAACGATAACATATTCCCAAATATATCTATTCCTCTTGATGTGACTGGTTCGGATGGGTTTGGTTCTACCACCGGAGTAACTTCTCCATCGTTATCTGTAGCCCCCATTGGAAAACTCCCTTTTCGTGAGTCCTCGATTACAGGAGTCATCTCGTGAAGCGCATTATACTTATTCATAATTTCCCCACTTTTAGCATCTACAAAATAATGGTAATATCCTGGTGCAGGATACGTAGTTGATGCTTTAATGAGATAAGCTAATGTATGTTTGCCTTCCTCTGGATAGAGAATAAGCTTAGCTTCAATTCCATCGTATTCTTTTACTTTACCAATCTCTTTTTCAATATCACTTTTAGCAACATCTAAAGCTTCATCCTCTTGGAGTGCCGGGTCCGTTGATATGTTGGAACGCATGAGGTTTGGCGTAACCGTTCCAAAATACGCGGTCACCTGATTATCTTTATCTACTGCTACAGTTTGCTCCGATCCATAGACAGGAATGCCATTGTGCAATTCAATTATTCTAAAATGATGTGTGTCTGTCATACTATCACTTAATTCGTCGACAATTTTAAACTGATCCTTTGCATGGTTGATTTCTACGTTTATATTTTCTGCACTTCTACCTTTTGGCTGTAATACTTTCGTTTGTAAAAATAGATAAACAGCGTCCTCTTTACTCAATCCCTCAGGTGTGTCCCACGATCCAATCATGTAAGATGGTGTTTTTAAATCGTCATCATACGCCACTTGATTACTTGCTAGCACATTGCTGCCAGGTACTAATCCGCCGCCGAAAACTAATGAAGCTGTCAAGAATATAGGTAACGCCTTTCTTTTCATGCTTCCTTTCTTCCTCAACACAATCACTCCTCCAATTGAATTTGATTACACCTTCTATTATTGGAGGCTTCCTATTGAACGTCAATTGGGTTATAACAAACCCTATCAATATCACATTTGCTAGATTTAAGAGGAAATGAATACCCATTTTCACTATATTTTTGCAAAAAATAACCCAATTTACAATATTCCACCCATGTTCTACGATTAAAACATAGACATGAGAGGAGGATGGTAATGAAAAAGATGGTAGGCAGGATTGCAAGAACGATATCTATCGTATTACTTTTCACTTTGGTCTTTTTGGTTCTATCTGCAAAAGCATCCGGCGGCGAACCATCTATATTTGGCTATCAAGTAAAAGTCGTCGTATCCGGTTCCATGGAGCCTGCCATTCAAACAGGGTCTATCATTGTAAACAAGCTAATTGGTAAGGATACATCTTATAAAAAGGAAGATATCATTTCTTTTCAAGCTGGAGATAAAGTAGTTACACACCGCATCACCGATATTAGAACAACAAACACCGAAACAATGTATCAAACAAAAGGTGACAATAACAATGCACTTGATGCTAACTACGTCTTACAACAACATATAGTTGGCAAGTACACAGGAATTACCATTCCAAAAGTAGGCTATGTGATTGGACACGCAACTTCGAAAACTGGTTCTGCGCTTTTATTATTTATTCCAGGTCTACTACTGGTCCTTTCAGCCGGACGGTCCATTTTCCTGGCCGCTAAAGAAGTGGAAGCTAAAAGTGCCTAAATACTGTTTCAACTCTTTTCTTTCTTGTAAGGAAAAGGTGAATAAAATTAAATTAAGGGGAGGAAGCAAAATGAGTTTTTCAAAAAAGGTAAGCAAAGGTCTCTTAACTGCAGCATTAGGTTTTTCGTTAATGGGTGGAGGAACGTATGCCTATTTTAGTGACACGGTAGAAGTAAATAATACGTTTGCCGCCGGAACACTAGACTTATCCGTCAATCCGGAAACAATCGTAAATGTAGATAACCTTAAGCCTGGCGACGAAATTTCTCGCGAATTTATGTTGACGAACAACGGTACTTTAGACATCCATAAAGTATTATTGGATACAAGTTATGTCGTTCACGACGTAAATGGTGATAATACCGATGACTTCGGCGAGCATATTAAAGTAACCATTCTCTACAACCAAGCAAATGCTACTGTCGAAGTAATGGAAACGACTTTAAGCGAATTACAAGAGATGACACCTGATATTACTGCTATCGATGAATTTGTTGGGGGTGTTCAGAGACCAAACGGATTAAAACCAGGTGACATGAATAAAATTATTGTCTTATTCGAATTCGTTGACAATGGAGAAGATCAAAATCGATTCCAAGGTGATTCATTACAACTTAAATGGAAATTTATTGCCGAACAGGCTGAAGGGACACTTTACGACGGGGACACAGAATAAAAGACAAGCCCCCGAGAATGAATTCCTATTCCAAGGGGCTATTTTTCATAATTGATCTGCAAGGACTGTGGTTGCTTTCATATACTGACTTGTCTCTACATAGTAATGAAACAGAAGCTTTCCATATCTTTTATGATAGATTACATGATTAATTGCTGAAAAATGGGGCAAAGCCTTTTCCTCTATAAATTTATAATAAGCAATATCGTTCCCTTCCGCTTTCAATTTCATCAATTGAAATAGAACGATAAAATGCATACTATTTAATTTCTTAGCACGGGAAAGGCCTTCCCTTATTTTCTTTAATAGAATCCCTTTTCGAGACAAATTTCCTTCCAAACATGCATCGACATAATTACAAAGATGTAAAAGATACGATGTGGAATTTGGATCATCTAATAATAACGCTTCGTAGTAATACTTTTTCGCTAAAGTGAAATTACCAGTATTAAAATATTCAAAGCCAAGGTTATTTAAAAAAAGTGCTTTCTTGTCTTTCAGACCTAAAGTATCACTATTATGAATTAAATTTGTGTAGCGCTCAGTCAGTTCATTAAAATCTACAGATGCATCTTGACTCATTTGTAAAAGCATAACAGACTCCGCATTTAGAGCTCGTCCATAGTTATTCGTTTCCTGAAAATAATGTAAAGCCTTTTCTGCATAAAAATAGGCCATAATCCGAGAGCCAACGAGATGATATCCAGTAGCAAGATGATAATAATATTCCCGATTTCCGTACTCGTCCATGTTTACCTTTTTTAAATACTGGAGTGGTTTTTGGTTACCTTCTTGTTTCACATTTACTCGATTACCAATGTAGTAAATGCCATATATATGAAACAGGAGATTTCGTTCATATGCAGTAAGATTTACATGAGACTTGCGTATATCTTCCAGTATAGTAAAAGCAGACTTCCATTTTTCGTGAATAATGTAGTACCTTGCCTGTAGCAAGCGATAATGTGCCGCAAAATATGTTGATTGAATTAATGTTATCGATGCTAAATCATGTTTAATTTGTTCAATCATTTCCGTTCTTCCCATGATGATAGCCGAATGCCACTCTTGCAGTAATTTATCAATTTCTCCTAAAGATGCTATTTCCTTCTTAATATCTATAGATAACCGTTCTGAAAACATCGCAATAATCTCATCAGAATACGCTGTTTTCCCACGTTCAATTTTACTCACATGTGTAGTCGTACATATTCCCTCACCTAATTGAGCTTGTGTCATATTCTGCTTCTCACGATAAAACTTAATAATTTCCCCCTCTACCATAGTATCCCTCCAAATATAATGCGTATTTTCTAACTATAATCAATTATTATAATAATTACATCATACACGTAAATAATTAGCCATAGGAGGAATGAACCATTTCCCAAGCAAAAGAGAGGACATTATACTTAGGGGGACAGACCCCATGTGAACGAATCACATGGGGGCTGTCCCTTCAAAAATAGCCACTTAAGCAGCAGCTACTTGCGATAAATAGCGGCGGGAGTGCGAATACTTAGATAACTGGAACGAGAGAACCGTCCCTCTGTGTCGCGGTCCCTCTGTGTCGCGTGCAGGTGGGGTTGATTCTTGATAGAATGGATGTAGAAAAGTAGATTGGAGAATCCTATTGATGAGAAAACGTTACATTTATTTAACTATCGTTGCAATTGTACTAGTTTGCGTATTTTTTCTAGTAAAATATATTTTTTTAAATGATAAATCATCATCTGAGTCGCATGATTTATCTGAATTAGTAGAATCAAAACCTTTGCCAATACCACCCCTATTAGAGGATGTAGATCCTAATCCAGATCGCGCTGAATTTCACTTAACTGCGCAAAAAGGGACGAGTGAAATCTTGGATGGCATAGATTCTGAGACATTAGGTTACAACGGAGACATTCTTGGGCCAGTTATTCGAGTTCGTAAAGGCGAAACGGTAAACGTGAAAATGAAAAACAGCCTTGATGAAGCGACGACACTCCATTGGCATGGACTGCGCGTAGATGGAAAATACGATGGTGGGCCACATTCAGGTATCAAAGCAGGGGAAACTTGGGAACCAGAATTTACAATTGATCAACCAGCTGCAACACTTTGGTATCACCCACACATGATGGGAGAAACAGCAAAACAAGTGTATGAAGGACTTGCTGGTTTATTCTATATTGAAGACGAAGTATCAGATAGCCTTGCTATACCGAAAGAATATGGCATGAATGATTATCCTTTAATTATTCAGGATCGGAAAATGGATGCTAGCGGTAATATGCAATACAATCCGAATATGACAGATACAATGATGGGACTCTATGGAAATGCATTTCTTATAAATGGAGCCATTTCGCCTTATTTAGAAGTACCTCAAGGGTATGTTCGATTTCGTATTTTAAACGGATCAAATGGTAGGACATATCGCTTTTCTTTAGACAATAATCAAAAGTTTTACCAGATTGCTAGTGATGGTGGATTTTTAGAAAAACCAATCGAAATGTCAGCACTCCGACTTAGTCCAGCCGAACGGGCAGAAATATTAGTTGATTTTTCCGAGGTAAAGGCCGGTGATAAAATAAAACTAATTAATACCGCTTCAGACTTTGTAAATTCGGCCTCCAGCGCGGATGATACAAAGACTAAAACAGAATTAATGGAATTTGTTGTGACGGATAAACAGTCCGGTGTAAATGAGATACCAAAACAATTAACTAAAATAGAATCAACTAAGCCGAGTAGCGCAGTCAAAACAAGAGAATTTGCAATGGCAGGTGTCGGAGCGACCCTTACAATCAATGGTAAGTCCATGGATATGGATCGTATCGATGAAGAAGTTAATTTTGGTACGACTGAAATATGGGAAGTTACGAATGAGCATACTGGAAAACAAGGTGGGATGGCACACCCATTCCATATGCACGGTGTACAATTCCAAGTGCTCGACCGAGACGGTAACCCACCACCGGCAAATGAATCTGGTTGGAAAGACACGATATTAATTCAACCTGGAGAAAAAGTTCGTCTCATCGCTACTTTCACAAACAAAGGTATCTTCATGTACCATTGTCATATTCTTGAGCATGAAGATGCAGGTATGATGGGGCAGTATGAGGTGAAGTAAGAAAACCTGAATGTTACAAGGACTGCAGCAGAGAATTGCTAGCAGTCCTTTTTCAGTTTATACCCCAATTACTTCAATCTGACCCAAATAAGTTGGCTCATTCAATCCATAAGCTACCCTTTGCAAATAATTTGATTTCCATAAAAATCAACAGCTTTCACTAATAAATACATTTCACTGTAACTAAATAGAGGTTTAAATTCTGAACTAGCAGATGTGCGTTGAATCGATATCGTATCAGAACCAACGGCTTGTCATTAGCCAACATTGTTATAACATATTCCGGAAAATCTGCGCAAAGACAAATCTCCCATCCTTATGTTACAGTAGGTTTGAATAGCTTAACAAAGGAGCAAAAACTTATGTCAAAAGAACACTGGGATAATAGTTTTTCTGATAAGGATTATGTGTATGGAGAAGAGCCAAATGAGTTTATTAAAGAAATGAGTACACGAATTTCTGAACATACAAAAGTAGCTTGTTTTGCAGAAGGAGAAGGTAGAAATGCCATTTATATAGCTAAACAAGGGCATGATGTAACAGCGTTTGATCAATCCATAGTTGGGTTAAATAAAACAAAGGCACTTGCTGAGAAAAATGGTGTCTTCGTCGAAACAGTTGAAAGAGATTTGACAAAGGATAAAGTTATAAAAGAGCAATTTGACGCTGCCATATTGGTCTTTGGTCATGTGCCAAAACAAGATCAGGAGTTCTTCATAAAAAACGTCATGGAATCAGTGAAGCCCGGTGGATTAGTTATGTTCGAAGTATATTCGGAAGCCCAAATAGATTACAATACAGGCGGCCCTGGCGTTATGGATAGATTGTACAATCCTCAAGATATATTACGTTGGATAAGTGATTATAAATGTCTGCACTTTTATTATGGCGAGGCAGAACGTCATGAAGGAAAGCGACATAGCGGGAAATGTCATGTTGTGCAAGTGGTTGTTGAAATAGAAGATATTCCGGGAAATTGATGGCATGTTACAATATAGGTAAACGTTTAGCAAACTGTATGAATATGTAGGTGAAACAAAGGGGCCAGGACATAAGGGTCTGACCCCCCTTGTTCAACTACTAGGAAAAAAGCGCAATGTTTCATACGAAATATATAGTAGTTGAGGGGGCTGACACTTTGGTTTTGTCCTAGCCTCTTTTGTCATTGATATTTATACTAATAGGAATTTTAAAAGCGCAAAAAATACTAGTCAAGTGGAAAAATAAAGGCTGAGTGGCCAAGTCTACCATTTTTCCATCACGAAATTACTGGCATTTAATTTACCACCTTTTTTATTTTCCCATAAAAGATTCCCCACGTTCGTATGTAGGTTATTGGTCTACAATACAACCTTATCCAAAGCTTCCTTCACCCTATCATGGTTAAAAGGCTTCACGATAAAATCACTTGCTCCTGATTTAATCGCATCTACTACCATACCTTGTTGCCCCATGGCTGAACACATAATAATCTTCACTTCTTGATTTTCACGTTTTATTTCTTTTAAAGCGTCAATGCCATTCATTTCCGGCATAGTAATATCCATTGTAATAATATCTGGTTTTAATTCTTTACTTTGTTGCATTGCCTCTAAGCCATTCGTTGCTTCTCCAACGACTTCGTGACCTAATTGAGATAAAATATCCTTTAACTGCATACGCATAAATGCCGCGTCATCAGTAATTAATATTTTTGCCATGATGATCCCTCCAGTCATCAAATACACATCACATATATTTCTGTTATGAATCTAGTAGTAAATAAATATCTAAGTCCACCATATTTTCAAATGAAGTAGATATTTTTAGTGCTTGTTGATAGCCTGATATTGTAGTTTTCCCACTCATTACTGTTGGGGAGGTAATATTAATATCAATGCCATTATTTGCTATATTCGTAGATAAACATCCAGCAATCATATTTCCAAGTTCTCCACTAAAGGAAGTAAGCATTTCTCCTTCTAATGGCATGCCAAACATGGCTTGGCCAATTTCAGCAAAAAGATCCGCACTTCCCGAAACAACCAATTTACCATTCACGTCACCTACAATTCCAATTAAAACACCATAGGATATTTGAAATTCTCCATTGATTTTTTCAGGTTTATTAGGATGATGATGGATAGGAATAACTAGTTTTAGTGATAGTATCGTTCCGTTTAGTAGTGTAGTGATTGCATTTACTTTTTCCTTCGTTATCATCATATTCAATCTTTTAGTCCTCGTTTCAATAATGTTATGCAAGTGGTTTACGAGTAGCGCATTATAATTTAAAGCGACGGATTAATTTATTTAATTCCTCCGCAAGTTTAGCTAGTTCATCTGAGCTTTGTGCCACTTCTTCCATGGAACTATTTGTTTGTTGTGTCGCTGCGGAAGTTTGCTCTACTGCTGCAGATGACTCTTCAGATATAGAGGCAATTTCCATAACGGATGCATTCATCTCTTGGGTATTTGCTAATATATCAGCTAAATTTTCCGATACGATATGAATATTTGCAGCCATACCGCCTAAAGTATCACTAATTCTTGTAAACGTCTCACTTGTCTCTTTAATTTGATTAGAGCCTTGTTCCACTTCTTTATAGCCTTCTTCTAAAGAGTTTGATACATTTGATGATTCATTCTGTATGTTGGACACAATAGACGTGATATCTGATACGGATAGCGAGACTTGCTCTGCTAGTTTTCTAACCTCATCGGCTACTACTGCAAAACCTCTGCCATGTTCACCCGCTCTCGCTGCCTCAATTGCAGCATTAAGCGCCAGTAAATTTGTCTGTTCCGAAATATCCTTGATAACCGAAACTAGCTTCGTAATTTCCTTCGCATGTGTATCCAATCCTTCTACTTTTCTAACTGCATCATGTACAATTTGATTTACTTTGGCCATTTGTTCAGTAGACATATTCATTAACTTCGTGCCTTCACTTGTCATCTGCATCACTTCATGTGAATACTTACTTACTCGCTCGCCATTTGTACTAGCATCTTGTACTTTTGTCGTAAATGACCCCATTACAGCAGACAAATCACTAGCATTACTAGCTTGCGATTCTGATCCTGTTGCCAATTCCTGCATAGTCGTGGCAATTTGATTAGAACCCGCTTTTACTTCATCCGTAGTTTGCGTTAATTCCTCACTATGACCACTCACTGTTTCCGATACGGCATTTATTTCATTTAATAATTCTCTAATATTATTGTTCATTTCATTCGTTGATACGATAAGCTGGCCTGATTCGTCTTGTAGTTTTGTCTCTAATGGCTCATGGCTTAGGTCACCACTTGCTATCAACTTCATACGATTTGTTACCATTTTGATAGGTCTCGTAATGATATTGGAAGTTACAAATGCCGTTAGAATTGTAAGTATTATCACAAGGCTTATTACAATAGATGAGATAATTAAGCTTTTCTTTCCATTTTGTACAATACTTTCTCCGGACTCTTTGATTGCAACTTCTTTCTTATTTGCTAGTTCTTCATAACCAGACATAATTTGTCTAGCAAGTGAACTCTTCTTCTCAAGATTTTCTATAGCCAAATCTTTATTTCCCTTATCGTACTCGGCAAAAACATGATTAGTTACATACTCTCTCCATTCTTTCGTCTGCTTGATTAAATCTTCAAACTCATCAGTGACCCCAATTTTTCTAGCAATTGCTTCATATTGTTGTCCCTGTTCTGTATAGTGTTCAAATAACTCTTTAAAATTAGGTTTACCATATAGCACATACCCTCGAGCAGTTGCGATTCTTCCTGACATGGAAGCATCAAGCTGTTCATCAGCAATTAATAACTGTACCTGCTTATCCACCATTTCCTGCGTTTGTTTGTTAACTGACTGTACGGAAAAAAAGTTGTAGATCCCAAAAATAACGACAAACAAAATGATGATTGAAAAACCTAGTAACATTTTCTGCTTTATACTTTTTAGTTTTAACATTTCTTTGAAAGACTCCCTTGTTGTGATTTATATATATCTTTTCACTAACCGACTATAGGAAACAAAACCTGTGAATATGTTCACTTTTCCTCCTTAACTTTCAAGGTCTTTCTCCTCCATCGTATTACCAAAAAGAAAAACCAACTCAACATAAAATTTTGAGCTGGGGATTGGTATAATATGTATATGTACTCCTGAAATAAAACTACTAGTTGAATAGCACAAAAATATTTATAGGTATATATTACTATTTTATGCGAATTTTAAATTATGACTAGGACTATATTACTAGTTGATTAGAATATATTACGACAATCTTAGACATAATTCAATAAAAATGTCACTTTTTTTGTTGAAATCTCCAATTAATTTCCAAGGTTTATTTAAGTCTTTTATCTAGTTCTTAAATTAGGATTGTAAATATAAAAAATTCCCTTCAAGCACAAAAAAGACTAATCACCTCTTAAAACGAAGCAATTAGTCTCGTTCCCAGTAATTATCATATACCCTTCAATATCTTCTTATCACAGTACTTAATAACTGATCTTCATCCAGTTCTTTGTCTATTTCCTCCAATTGCAGGTTTACCTTTTCAAAATAAATTGTATGTGGAAATCTTGCACTAAAAATTTCACTTCCCCCCTAGTCATTTATCCCCTTGCATTCCTAGTGAAATGGATTAATCTATTACTAACAGGGGAAAGGAGAGAGTGCGTTGTATCGGAAAAAGCCTCATAAACATTCTCGGTCTACACGATCAACTTTTATTTTAATTGCTGGTCCAATCTTTCTATTCAGTTTGATAGGTGGGCATTTGGTTCCTATAGCGGTAATGGTTATCGTCGTTACGCTCATCATACAATCCAATAGAAAAAAATTCAGACTTGAAATAAAGAACCATATTCAGTCCTTGGAGCCAAGAGGACACAATTTAGGTCGTGCTAGCCACACCTTTATTCCCGCTTCACTCATGGCAAAGATTATGATATATCCTACTGCGGAGCGAATTTACCTCTTTATTTCCGATGATAAAATAGAAGTAAGTGGTAAAAGTTTTACACCACATGATTATGCATTCGAAGATATTGTTCAAGTGGAATACCTTATTAATGATAAAAGCATGACGAAAATTACCCGTCACACGAAACAGCTCGATGAATATGTACTGAAAGAAGAGTTAAGTAACAGAGTAAAAAGGTATGGTGTCATCCGTTCACTCGGATTGCGGATTCAATGTAAGGAGGAAACATTTGAAATTCCCTTTTATCAAGAAGCAAAGGGAAATGATAATATCCCCATATCAATGAAAGGATCTACGACGGAGCTTACTGATTATCTTACGGAAATAACGGAGTGCTTTCTTGTACTAGAGGAAATTGTCCACGGAATATATATGGAAAAACATTCGTTGATTCCGCTTCAAACCGAAAAGGATATTCGACCCGAGTTGGAAAAGGTTGTGGTTCCGCCTGTTAGCACAGATTCCATTTACATAGAGGAAAGTGTATCCCCTTCGCAATTAGCGGATCATCAAGACGTCATAGCCAAATTCAAACAAAAGCAAATGGTTGATGGGATAGCACGAGAACTGGCATTAGATAAAGAGAGAAAGCAAAATCCAGATAACTACCGTACAGAGGACTTAGAAAGTACGCATGTTTTTTCAGAGTTTATAACGCTGTCTGATAATACGGAAGCCACAATTCAAGAGGTAGAAGAAAAACTAACGGAGGCGAAGGAATTTGCGGACACTGCCACTCCAGTCACCGAAGCATCTTCACCTTCAGAAAGTGCATTTAGTAATTTTGAAAAGTTTTTAGAGGAAAATCGGCAGAAACAATTCCGCTCTAGATTGAAGGAGTGATGGGGAATGTGTTTGGGAGGAAAAAACTTATTTGAATTCCCCCATAACACTAGTGGGTACCATAGAGCTTAGGAGAAGAATGCATTCACAATCCTTAGCAACCGCTCCTGCTCTTCTATCCCCACATTTTCCGCCAATCTTGCCCCTGCTATAATCGGTGCCCAGTCAAATATTTCATCCTTCGTCAATCCACTTTTTTCGCAATAAAGCCGCACATACATGTCGGCAAGCTCTGTGGCGTGTTGCGTGTATAATAGATATGTACGATAAACATCGGCACGGATATCACCAATGCTAGCATCCACCCAATCGATAATTGTTATGTCATGTTGGGACATAATCAAATTATGAAGATGAAAGTCACCATGACATAGTCTATTTTCCACATTCATTGCGGCTATTTTCTCTATTAAAACTCCCTTTTTACTATCATCCAAATACGCTGCCGCTTCTATCTGACGTCTTAATTTTTCAGACATAGGTTCCATCCCATCCGCATTCACCGCATGAATCTTTCGCTGTATGTCCACGGAAATACGAAGGAAATACTCCGCTTGCGCAAAATCTTCCAATAGAAGTTCACCTATTGTCCTGCCTCTCACATACTCCATTATAATAACTTGTTTTCCGTCCATGTTTGTAACATCTATGACTCTAGGTACAGGAAGACCACAAGAATAAGCATATTTTTGCTTTTCTGCTTCATAGATTGCTTCCCCATCAGGCAAATGGTCTTTAAAAACTTTGAAAATCATCTTATCCTGACAATATATTTCAGCTGTGTTGCCTGCTGCGATTGGCCTTTCTAGCTTCATAATCGCTACCCCTTCTATGAAAATATTTACTTCACAATCCACCTTATAGCTTCCAGTAAGTTTTCTGCGATGAAGTCAGGCTCTACATTTTGCCATGTATAGCGGTATGCTGTTAGTGACGATTTCCCCCATCCGGTTAAAACGAGGATTTTCTTCGCCCCAACCACTTCTGCCGCCAGCATATCTGACCCAACATCCCCAATGACCACTGTTTTTGTTAAATCTAGCGAATGCTCTTCGGCGGCCTTTAATAAAAGACCTGGTTTTGGTTTATGACAATTACAATCTCCATCCATCCGGTGTGGACAAATATATGCATCCGCGAACCCATATCGTTTAAATTCGTTATAAAAATCATTCATCGTAGCTTGCCCCTTACTAATTCGATGTTGATTCGTAAAGCCGAATAAAGGAATATGATTTTCTTTTGCCAACTGAAAAGCAGATGAACTAAATGAGTAAGGTACGAAATCTTCGGGATGTATAAAGTGTCCTGTTCCCCCTATCGTTCCATCTCGGTCAACAAAGATCGCTTCTATATCCAACCGTTTCCCCCCATTCATTTTATCTTCAGAGCCTTACTTGTAGACAACTTTAAATCCCTCACATACAACGAGCATGTTCTCATCAAATTCTTGACCGATTGCTTTCCATTCATTCGCAAAAAACTCCTCATGCACGTCACGCCAATATTGCAACGAACGGTCCCCTTCACCTTCTAAATAAGCAAAGTCTGCAGAAACTTCATGAAACGGCACTATCTCTACTGAAGTTGTTTCAATAATTGCCACAGCTTTCCCATCCCCATTAAGAATAATATTATAAAGCCCAGGATATGGAACTTGCTCCCCTTGCAACTCAAACAACGCATAATTGGAGGCTGTTGCAGTTTTTATCCCTTCCAATACAAGCGCTGCCAGTTCATCCGCGCCTTCCTTTGAACTGCCAAACGCCCATACATCGAACTTTTCAAACTCCGGTGCGTTTGGGTTAACTTTTTTATATGCTTCCCACATTGCTACTACGGATTCATGATACATCTTGACACCAGCTTTCTTATTTCCCTAATTAATTGAATTATAACACAATAGACCTTAAAAAAATTAACATTACAAAGGAAATAATAAGCTATGCCACTACGCTTTAATAGATCACTATAAAATACATATATACTTTAAATATTTTAATGAAAATCATATCTTTCCTTTGCTATTTATATTAGAATGAAAACAGATTATCTTTTAGGAGTGATCATGTGGAAAGATATAAATTCGATTCGGCTCATAGTGAAAAGATTGTAGAAGCTATTGTAGAAGGTTATCGTGATTATATTAAACATCGACAGGATCGACATCAGAAGATGAAAATAAGTTCCGCATTTGCATGGACAAAAGGGAACTTTATTGAGAGTAAAATTGCAGAAGCGAGTAGAGAACTTAATTACTCCTATAAAATGGCAAAGGCTGGACTTACTTGGGATTACTTACAATTTAGTGAGGAAAACAAGAAAAAGCTTTTTTTATTAAAAAATGCGAATTACTTCAATGAAAATAGTTTTTCACATGCCGTTTTGCCCCATCATAATAGAAAGGGTAAAATTCGCTCTTATCTTCATGAACTATCAAAAATTAACCAAAATCTAGAGTTTCCAACTGACTATACTATTGACAAGACAAATGAACAAAATGAGCAACTTACATTTGAGTTTTATATTCCAGAAAGAAGAGTTAGAAACGACCTTAAGCAATTTCAATCATCATATAACGAGTTTCATATTATTACATACAAAATTGATAGCGTTTATCAAATATCAGAGGTTAGGCATTTTTTACCTAATCCAGGTAATAATATAGCTTATAGAGTTGAAAATCTTTCAAAATATATTTCTGGGGCAGAGTTAACTTCGGAAGAACGGGAAATTATCGCACCAGTATCAGACTTTGATGTAATCGATCCAGCAGCATTTGATATTGGTATCATCGAAGAAGAAAAAACTAACTAATATAGTAATTTATTATCATGAAAGGGGAGCGTTATGTTTAACGGTGAGAATTTAACTAACCTCCGTACGATGCACGGATATTCACGCAAACAGCTCTCTAGTATCCTTGGCGTTACAGAACAAGCCGTTTGGCAATACGAAAATAATTACACTTCACCAAAGATGAACATAATCAATCAACTAAAGGCTATTTTCAAAGTAAAAAGCACCTATTTTTATTCAAGTGATGTACTTAATCGTTATACATCATCAGAAAATATACCTATTACAAATATAGCTTATCGTTCAAAAGAGCGAAATGTGATTTCAAAAACGCAATCTGAAGCGAAGTATATGGCGTATTTAGATAGCTTCATTAACTACTTATCCTTGAAGATTAAATACCCTACTCAAAAAATCATGCTATTAAGAGATAAAGTCATTCACTATTTAAATACATCAAAGGAAGATAGAGAAACACAGATAGAAAAAGTAGCAAATTTAGCCAGGCAAGAATTGGGGCTTGATCATCACACGAATGACAATCTGATGTTTTTAGTAGAAAAAAGCGGTGTGTTTATTTCTGAAAAGGCAATTGGTAAGGAGATAGATGCATACAGTTTATGGACAAGACAGGAACGTCCTTTTATTATATTAGGTAATCTTAAGAAATCTGCAGTTAGGCGAAATTTTGATATCGCCCACGAACTCGGTCACCTATTACTTCATTATCGGGTTGAATTTACTAGTTTGGATAAAGATGAATATAAAAACATTGAAAAAGAAGCAAATTTATTTGCGGGAGCTTTTCTTTTACCAAAAGAGGAATTTTCACAAGATATACAATTGATTTCTCATTTAACTAATCCTGATGCATATCTAGATTTAAAGGAGAAATGGAAAACATCTTTACAAGTCTTAGGTTACCGTGCAGCTAGGTTGGAAATAATGAATGCAAAAAATCATCGTAATTATTATGCTGCTTTGCATCGCAAAGGCTATCTAAAAATGGAACCTTTAGATAATATAATCCCAATTCAAACGCCACAAAAAATAAAGTCCATCATTGACTTTGGCTCCAAACAGGGATTAATCAATATTCGACATATGATGGAACGGGATTGGCTGGCGGATGTTGTATTTTTTGAGAATTTGACTGGAATTGATGCAAGGTTTTTCAGTCATTATATAGAAAAACAACAAGATTTTGAGCTTGTTCATATGGTGGATGTAATATCAAACAACTCGATATAAAGTAAATTTCAATTGCAAGAATTAACCCCAATGAGAATTTTTAAAAAGCCTGGTAACGTTATTAGCGTACCAGGATTTTTTAATATAAAGTCATGCTTTATCAGCAGATAGTTCCACACTTTCGCTACCCTCTGCTGGATAAAATAATGGCATTCAATATAAACTCTTGGCATTCTCCGGTAATTTAAATGGATTTTCCTTGTTAATACGTTCATAAAACATAATACCATTTAAATGATCTATTTCATGTTGAACTACGATAGAAGGATATCCATTCAATTTTAATACTATCTCTTCGCCTAGTAAATTATACCCTTTCACTTTAATTCGCTCATATCTTGGAACAAATCCTCTTATCTCTCGATCAACCGAAAGGCATCCTTCACTTTGTGGCAAATAAATCATAGATACAGAATGACTAATTATTTTCGGATTAATTAAAGTGTATTCATGTTCTTTACCCTTCTCATCCGATAAATATGCTACAAACATACGCTTATTCAAACCAATCTGATTAGCTGATAAACCTACCCCTGCACGTAAGTTATATTTTTTTGCTAGATTGGGGTCCTGGCTATTTTTCAGAAAGTTCATCATGCAAATTAATGTTTCCTTGTCCTCTTCCGACGTCGGTACTCTTACTTCTTGTGTAACTTGGTTTAAAATTGGATTACCTTCTCTGACAATATCCTTCATTGTAATTATATAATTTGAATGGAATTTACTCATAAATAAACAATTCATCTACCTTTACTTTTAATATTTTTGATAATTTAAATGCTAGCTCCAAAGTAGGGTCATATTTATCATTTTCAATACAATTTATTGTTTGCCTAACTACACCACATCTTTTAGCAAGTTCTTCCTGTGTAATCCCTAATTTCTTTCTCATTGTTTTAATTTTATTTTTCATTAACATCACCTATGTCAAAGTAATTGGACATTTTTATTTTAACAAACCTGATATACATGTCAATAACTTTGGACATCATTTAATAACCTTTGGAGCTGCTTTCCATAAAATTATGAATGCATTAGAACTAATATTTAGATAGATTAATAAGATAAAGGTAGTCTAAAATAAAAGCCAATTAGGTGGTTTTAAAAAAACGCCAAAAGAAAAAGGCAAAACCTGATGTACACCCTAGGTGAAGCCTGAATTTGTATTCATTTAATCAAATAAGGTCGAAATAATAATGTAAAATATCGCTTCTCATACTTCCAAACCGTATAAGAAATTGGCATTAAAGTGTTATATTACATTTCAACAGGAGTGGAAGAAGCTGGAACATACCAATCATCACTTTTTTCTCTATGATGGGCCTTTAGTTTTCCTTCATACACTAATTTCAATTTAGGTACCTCTTGCAAATGATGCGGTGCAACAAGTGATAGTGGTTGCTTAAAGTCAACAATGTTACAGACCTTTAGTACCGATGCAACAAATTGAGAACAGAATAGCGCTTTATCTCTTTTTATTGGCCTTTTTATGATAAACCCGAATAAACCTATGAAATTGTAGCGGTATTCTTCCTTTTTCTCTTCGATTTCCTGTATATACCGTTTCATCTTTTGCATTTGAACTTCGGTTACTGTTAGAGAATAAATAGCACAATTTGCTTCTTTAAATAAACCTTGTTCCACATCTTCCTTTACAAATCCTCCATTAATTGGGTTTCCAGCTTTCTTTCTGCCAAAACTATATACCTCTGTGTATATGGTACTCTAAAATTGAACCACCATCGCACTTGAAAACTGAACCACTTCAGTAGAAAATATCCTTAGCAACTGTCGCTAAGGGGGAAGCTGGAG
>NZ_JBHLWL010000062.1:0-136412 GCF_042432965.1 Paracerasibacillus soli
CATATACTGGGGATAAAACAAAGGAACTTGTCTTACGAAATAATAGTGAAAAATTCCGCGCAGCATATCTTTATGGGGAAGGCTTAAAAGAAATTGGTAGAGGAAAAAGTGGTGAAAAAAACAACATATTAGGAGAGTTTATAGGCATTAAGAAAAATGACTTAAATTCAATGATGTCATTTTTTAAAAAGTATGGATTTTTATTTCCTCTAAAAAATTACGAACAATTTGTAACTTTTCAAATAAAAGATGTAAATTATATAAAAGACAATCTAGAAGCTTTAATAAACATCTTTAGTGCCCAGGATACAGACAACATTGATTATAGAACTTTATTGGATTCGGTTCTTTTTCTGTTACTACAGAAAGAAAAGGTTATAAAAATCAATGACAACACTTGCTATAAATCTTCGAATAAAGACTTATTGCATAACATTAATAATGCAAATAAGATACGATTTGATGACAACAGCAACACAATACAAATTCCTAGAGATGATGGCGGGACAGTGCCAGCATTCGAAGTTAAGGATTATCTTTTAGGTGAGGGTATAAATGTGGTGATTATTGAAGAATACGAGAATTTAATGCAGGATGATGATTATTCATTATCGTTTCTAAAACAAATTGTAAAGGCCTACGTTAGTAAAAAAACAACTATTTTTAGTGAAGATGAATGTTTGATTATTGATTTTTTATATCATTTTTCAAGAAGAATCTCTATCATCATCCCAGAAGATATTTCATTAAATACACTATTTCAGGAAGTGGTATATGAAACATTTACTAAAAGGAAGAATGATGATTTAAAACAAGCTTTATTAAAAATATCAAAGTATTTAATTGAAAAAGAATTGAATCACTTTTTATCGGAAATCAAGCCAAAGTATGATGCGGACACGATGCGTCCCAACTGGAAATTACCTTCTTTATTTTCAGCAATGTATTTGTCACTTTTTTACTTAGATTCTAATCAAGCTATGTACAGGGTTTGTCAAAATATAAATTGCAATCAATTATTTTTAGTATCCAAAACAAACCAAGTTAAAAAGTACTGCTGCGTTTACTGCACTAATGCTGTATCACAAAGGAGATATAGGCAAAAAAAATAGAGTGGAAACTTTTATTAGTTCCCACTCTTTTGCATTTTTTTATTTCGTATTAGACTATCCTTAATTGCATCTGATAACTTTTTAATTTCCTGTCGATTTGGCTTAGTAGAATTTGCCATTAATTTTTTTACATCTATTAGTATCCCCTGCACACGTTCATAATCTTTATCCGCCTGTTTCCAATCGGCAACAGCTTCGCCAATAGAATAATAGTTTTCATTTCCCCCAAGTCTATTATCATATAGATTGAATGGTAATAAAAATGCATTAAGTATCTGTTTATTATTCTTCCTATCCTTAATAAACTTTGAGTTTTCAGCTATATATTCTGCATATGTTATCTGTTTATTTATGGACGTAGAACGTGGTAAATCGCTCACTCTTCCAGTCACACCGTACTTATAATATTTTGCATCCAATACCGCGATACTTTCATCAGTAATCATAATAGTATCTGGTTCAAGTGCTGCATTATCTCTATCACCAACACGTAGTTTCCAGTTAGTTTTAGGGAAATAATAGCCTTTATTAGACTCGCCATAAGTCTCATCAATTAATTTTTCCCAAACATATTCAAAATTGTTAGTTCCAAAATAAAACTCTTCCGGATCATCTGCACTATTTCTGAATTCAATAATTGCCAACATGCTTTGAAATAATTGCTTTAAAGAATCTTCATTTGTTTTCTCTAGTTTTTGTCGCAAAATAGTTTGATACATTTTAAGGTTTGGATTTCGAACATTAGCAGGTTGCGGTAACCTTTGCTTATAAATCCATCCCAATTTCATAAAGCTTTCATATACACAAAACTTATTTATTTCAGTGATAATATGTTTATCAGTATCACTATTTTTTCGAACCATTAAATTAGGATATACAAAACCTGTTTTTTGAGCGATAGGAGTCACTCTTCTTATAGTTTGTTTCATACTTACAGGGCCAGACGTTCCTTGAACATATACTTCTTCATTTTCCATATAGTAATCATAATCTAAATAATATCGCATTACTCGAAAGTATGCTTGGACTGGAAACCTAACTGTTTTTAATACTTGATTAGAAGAAATTTGCGAAACCCTAGACTGTTTATCATTATAAGCAGACAAAACCGATATCAAGTCAATAATATCATCGCGTAAGTTTTCTTCTTTTTTTGAGATATTATATCCTATAGGGAAATTCACACTAATTTCATGCTTGTCTCCCTTAATTTCTGATTTGATACCTACAAATGTATCTCCTTCTTTATTCGTTGCATTTCTACAATAACTATTCAAAGTTTTGGATAACACTACATCAGTAAAAGGCTTACTCATCCTCACTATCCCTTGAATCTAATGTTCTAAACAAATTTTCTTTTATGTCTTGATTGAACACATTGAATCTTTCTTCACCAACAGAATAGTTAAAAGTATCCAAAACTTTTTCTAAGCTTTTATATTCAACATCAAACAGTTCATCTCTACTGAATTTGAATGCATCATCCCAAAGATATTTAATAACTTTATCCCCAAATCTTGAATTCAAATCCTTAATAGCTTTATCGATTTTATCTGTATCTCTATCATTAATACCATATTTTTGTATTACATCATCAAGATTTTCTTCTTTACTATAGTATTTTAAAATTTCTTTTGTTACAAAGTAAGCACCTAATCTCTTATCCTCTGACGATAATGTAGCAGCACTACTTGTAATAATTTGGTCATTAATAACTGTATTGAATCTTTCCCATGTCACACTTGTATCAAGTATTGATTTTGAAGCATGTTCAGCCTTTGCTACATCATTTTCAATCATCTTCATATCCCATCTTCTTTGAAATGCAGTATCTAAAGTAAATACATTTTGATCTGCTGTATTCATTGTTGCTAGAATATATAAATTAGATGGAAGGTAGATAGGCTTTTCTTTCTCATCGAACACTTCATTAGCTATATTGTAATTGGTAATCTCATACGAACTTTTTCCATCATCATCTCTATCAAGTAACTGGAATATCTCTCCAAATATTGCTGGAGCATTACCTCGATTAATTTCCTCAATAACAAGATAGTAGTGGTCTCCAGGATTTTCAATCGCCTTTTTAAGTACTCTTGTAAAAGGACCAGGTGTGAAGTCGTAAGTAATTACTTTATCGTCACCCTCCCCCTTTACTGTTGGTAATATTTGTCCAACAAAATCCGTGTTCATATAATCTGGGTGGAAAACCACTCGTTCCATAAATTTAAAATCATTACAGTATTCCTTTTCAATTTTATAGCTTTTACCTGAACCGGGGACACCATATAGTAAAACGTTATTCCCACCCTTTACTCGATCAACATAATCACTTTTCGATTCATGTACTTCTTGTATTTCTTGAATAGTAACCTTTGGAATGTCATAATATGCACAAAAGTTCTCATATGAAAAACGTTCGAAAAATTCCTTTTCATCCATGTTATTTTCCATAGGTAGAGTTGAATTCACTTTTTCTATGATGCGATTCAATTCATCTATATTGTTTTCAATAATGAAGAGTTCATCGTTTTCATTTAACGATATTGGATAGCCATAAGCCTGAATAGCATTCTTTAAAATATCACTACTTTTCCCATCACCAAAATATTTTGTTGAGAAGTCTTCAAAGTGCATCCTATTACTTTCCGAATTTAACAACTCATTAGCAATCGCTACAAAAATAGAAATAGGCGGATCTTCTGACTTTACATAAGGATTTGGAGCTACATACATTTTAAACCAAAAATGTAAATACCTCTCTAAGTTTTCATCGTCAAAAGAATATAAATAACTTTGAACTTTAAATTTTTCTCCACGACATTCGAGCCCTAATTGACAAGCGTGTTGATATGCAGTTCGTTTATAGCCTCTCAGCTTCTCTTCTATTTGATCTATCGCTTCCAATCGTGGAATGTCATATGTCATATCTGGATATATTTTTAAAATCGTTTTTAAATTATCTAAAGTGAAGTTTCTCCACCTGGCTAATGGAGTATATCCCATAGTTTATTCCCCCTTCTTCAAATTTGGATAGTATTCTAATATTTTATCTACAATTGCTATTAAAACATCTACAACTATTGAATTTCCCGCCTGTTGATAAGCTGGGGTGTCAGCAACAACAATTTTAAAACTATCGCAAAAACCCATCAATCTCAAACATTCCCTAGGAGTTAACTTTCTTAACCGACCTTCTGTTGTTACATAATTATCTACACCAGCTCTATGCATTTTATGCATAGAGGTTAACAACGGTCGGGCAACATCTAAATCTGTTTCAGGACGTGAATAAAAACCTTTTGTTCCAGATGATAATACATATTTTTTAACCTTTTCCGACAAAAAGTATTTTTCTAAATCCTGAATTGTTTTTTCTTTGTCTTTGTTTTCTTCAACAAATACAAAGTCACCATGCCAATTAAATTGCTGATTCTTTTTTTGACACAATTGAATATCACCATCAATTTGTGTATAACGTTTATCTAAGTTCTTTTTATCTGTTACAAAATTAACACCTTTTTGTGGTAAGAAGTATTTACCCGAAACATTATCAATTAAATAGTCTTGCATTGTTTTATCTAGTTTAATTGGTTCAGGGAATTTAAACTCTTTTATTTTTAAATCCTTTCTAAATCCAACTACAAATAATCTTTCCCTATTTTGTGGTACGCCGTAATCTTTCGCATTTAAAATAGCATCGTGCCAATCATAGTTAAGTTCGTCAAATACATCCTTCATTGTTCTCCAGGTATTTCCGTCATCATTACTTAAAACTGCTTTGACATTTTCATAAATAAATACCTTGGGTTGTATCTCCTTAACAAGTCGAGCAAATTCATAAAATAGGGTTCCTCTCGTATCTTCTAGTCCCCTTTGTTTCCCAACTAAACTAAAGGATTGACAAGGACTCCCTCCAACAAATAAATCTACCTGGTTATGATACTGCCTTCCATCTAAGAATGAAGCATTCCAATGAAAATGCTTTGGGTCTATATTATAATTGGCCATATAAGATTCTCTAACTCTATTTCGACTCTCTTGGCCTTTATAAAGCCTATTTACATATGCATTTTTCTCCTCAAACGACTCGATATTTTTCAGGTCTTCCAAGACTGCGGATGTATTAATTTTCTCATGCAACATAGAAAGTGCATCTGACACTTCTCTTAACACCTTAACCGTTTGTTTAAATTCAGTAATATCAACTAGTTTTGTATACTCATTACCTTGTGTCATATTTTTGAAATACTCACTTACGACAAAATCACCACCATAAATTCTTTTATAATCAGCTTCTATTTTAATAAATGATTTTTTTGCTTCAATAAATTTATGCAGCGGTGAATAGTTATCAGATTCATAAACTTTTATCCATTTCGCATAAGCCTTGTGAACATTTTCGTTAAAGTAATCTCCTTCAATAAAATTTGAAAGTAACTCTTTAGATAAATCTATCAAGTTTTCCTGATAATCTATTTCAGTTATAAAATCTTTATACTTTTTATTTATACTCAAAAAATTATTTGCTAATTCAATAGTGTACTCATCTTGATTGGATTCTAAATTTGTTGAAATTTTATCAATTAATTTTTTTAAAACATCAATTTCAACCTCAATTTCATCGATTTCAGGTAATATTTTTTCACTTAATACATCAATATCACCATTATCACACGCAAATACTATTTCGTGAGGTAATCCCATTCTTTTCAATGCATGTTCAATTGCACCAATTCCGCTAAACACAGTTGCTAATTTAATCATTAAAAAATCTCCTTATCTCTATCGAGATCATCCTTAATAATCTCCATTATATCCCCAACATCACACTCTAACGTTTTGCAAATTTTTGTTATAGATTCCATTGAGACTGCTTCGTTTTTCCCCATCTTAGCTATAACATTACTACTTACACAAGCAGCATTTTTTAGTTGTGTCTTATTCATATTTCTATCTATTAATAATTTCCACAGTTTGTTATAAGAAACACTCATAACGCACCATCCCTTTATATTACTTATAGTTCTTTACTGAGTATTTATTATACCGTATCTCTATCTATAATGAAATATTCTTAGCTTATATCAATATTTATTTGATTTCAGATGATAAAATTGCAGTTTATTCATCCTATCAACTCCCCTAGCCAAAAGCCATTCTATCAACTCAACCCTACTTTTACCGAAAGCCAGGATCCATTTTCAGTAAAATAAAAATAAGATTCCCCAGCTTGGACATTCTCCAAAATCACTGGAAAACCTTATTCTATCAATGTTTTAATTCTTCTTATTCATCCACCCTAGACATCAACGCCACACACTCCACATGCATACTCTGCGGGAACATATCTATAGGTTGCACTTCTTTCGTTTCATATCCACCATCTTCTAATATCCGCAAATCGCGTGCTAAGGTTGATGGATTACAAGATACATAAACAATCCGCTTTGGCTGCATGCCAATCATAGCTTCTAGAAAGTCTACTTCACAACCTTTTCTAGGTGGGTCAACGACGATAACATCCGGGCGTAGGCCTTGTGCTTTCCACCAAGGCATAACTTTTTCCGCTTGTCCGACAACAAATTCCGTATTGGTAATACCATTTATTTTCGCATTCATTTTTGCATCGCTAATCGCTTCTGGTACAACTTCTACCCCGTATACTTTTTTAGCCTTTTGTGCCATAAATAATGAAATCGTTCCAATCCCGCAATATGCATCAACTACTACATCATTTTTCGTAATCGCAGCATATTCTAACGCCTTTTCATATAGAACTTTCGTTTGTGGCGGATTAATTTGATAAAAAGAATGGGCTGATATTGCAAATCGAATATCACCAATCGTATCATAAATATATTCTTCGCCCCATAGTACCTTTGATTTCCTTCCCATAATGACATTTGTTCTGCGGTCATTAACGTTATGTATAATCGATTTTATTGTCGGATATGTTTCCGTTAATTCTTTAACTAGTTCCTCTTGATGTGGTAATTCTGCCGTTCGGGTAATGATTACAATCATCGCTTCATTCGTTTGACGACCGGTACGCACCATGATATGACGAAGAACACCTGTATGCTTTTCTTCATCGTATGCAGAGATTCCTAAACTACTTGCAATTCGTCGCACCGCTTCTACTAATCGATCATTCACTTCATCTTGTACAACACATGTATCCATATCCTTAATAATGTCATGGCTCCGCATACGATAGAAACCTGTTATTAGTTCCCCATCATTTTCCCCAACTGGAATGGCTACTTTATTTCGATAGCGCCATGGATCATCCATTCCAAGTGTCGCGTGTACTGGAACATGTTCCATATGTGCTATTTTGCGCATGACGTTTTTCACTTGATTCTGCTTCATTTGTAGTTGTAAATCATAACTCATATGCTGGATTTGACAACCGCCACATTTATAAAACACGTCACAAGGAGGTTCTACACGGTCAGGGCTAGGCCTTTTTACTTCTAACAGCTTTCCATAACCAAAGTTTTTATTTACTTTAACTACTTTTACAACTGCTTCCTCACCAGGTAAACCATAGGGTACAAAAAGCGGATAACCCTCAAGTTTTCCTACCCCATGCCCTTCGTGTGTTAAATCTTCAAATTGTATCGTTATTTCATCATTCTTTTTAACTGGTATATTTCGCTTCGCCAAGATAATCTTCCTTTTTTTGTTTTGTCCATGTTACTTATATTACCATAAATAGACTTATTTAAAACAAACTCGCATATATCGTGCAATATGTCTTCGGTATTTTCCCCTATATGGAATGAAAACAAAAAGAAGACTACTTCACATGAGTAATCTTCCCTCCAATATTTACGTTCTAATCATTCTTATATTAACGGATCATAACATACAATATAAGTAAACGGTAATGTTACTTTTCTTCATCAGTGTGATCATTTAGCAACACCGTATCCACATCACCTGTATCTTCCACATCTGCAGGATCTTGAATTGTGATTTGATTTAACTCCTTCACAGCTTGTGGTACAAAAAACTCAATATGCTGTTTAAGACTCTCGAACTCACCAGGCAAAAGACCACCGTATTCACCATCTATGTTTAATTGCATTTTGTCAGCCGGCGTTACTTTAATATGTTTTGCTTTGGCGTATATGACATGTTTATCATCAAGATGAGTTCCACGCAAAGCAAGTGTTGCAATTCTAATGAATTCTGCTAAGTTCGTTTTTCTTAAAATGATTAAATCGAACAGTCCATCATCAATTTTGGCATCTGGGGCAAGTTTTTCAAAACCACCAACTGAGTTTGTATTTGCAATGAGAAATAACATAATGTCTTCATCAATCACATTACCATCATACTCAATTTTGGCGCGGATTGGCCTAATAGAAGGCAGCATTTCAATTCCTTTAATATAATATGCCAATTGACCAATCATTGTTTTTAATTTGCTTGGCACTTCATATGTTAATTCCGTCAACCTGCCACCGCCAGCAATATTCATAAAGTACTGTCCGTTTACTTTTCCGATATCAATAAACATACGATTGTCTTCTACGATAACATCTACTGCCCGTTGGATATTCGGAATACGTAATGCCCGTGCAAAATCATTCGTTGTCCCTACAGGAATAATCCCTAGCTTGGGCCGATATTCTTGTTCTGCCATCCCGTTAATTACTTCGTTAATTGTGCCGTCTCCACCAGCTGCAATCACAACATCATATTTACGTTGGACTGCAATTTTAGCTGCTTCTGTTGCATCTCCTGCACCAGTTGTAGCATGTGCTGATGTTTCGTATCCTGCACGCTCTAACCGCTCTAATACAGTAGGTAATTCTTTTTTGAAAATTTCCCTACCTGATGTTGGATTATATATGATGCGGGCTCTTTTCATGATAACCCCTCCCAAAAACCGATTATTTCTTTTTGGAAAACATTACACAATACTACCATCATATCTCTTTTCCTATACTTTGCAAAGAGCTTTGATAGTATGTTAATTTACGATATACTTTTTCATGAAAAATATTATACAGCGATTTTCCATAATAAGCTATAAAATATGATTTAGATCAAGGAATTTGCTCTCATTTTCCAAGTCAAAAATAGATCCACTTTTGTCCCTATCTTTTATTAAAATAATATAAAAAATACAAAGCTAGGCTTGTTTTTAATATGCCTAGCTTTGTTGCGTTTATTATCTTTTGTCCATTTCTTGTTTTAAAATTTTATTAACCATTGGTGGATTTGCTTGTCCTTTTGTTGCCTTCATTACTTGACCAACTAAAAATCCAAGTGCTCTACCTTTACCATTTTTATAATCTATAATGGACTGCTCATTATCATTTAGTATTTTCGTTATAACTTCGGTTAATTGACCTTCGTCAGAAATTTGGACGAGCCCTTTTTCTTTCACGATTTTTTCTGGGTCACCGCCGTTTTCTACTAGCTCACTAAATACCTTTTTTGCCATTTTCGATGAAATCGTCCCATCGCCAATCAGCTTGATCATTTTCGCCAATGCTTCCGGTGTAATTGGCAGGTCATGCAGCTCTTTTTGATGTTTATTCATATATGCGGAAACATCACCCATTAACCAGTTTGACACTAGTTTCACATCAACATCATGTGTAATGGCTTCCTCAAAGAAATCTGACATTTCCTTCGTGCTTGTCATACCAACTGCATCGTATTCCGATAGTTTCAATTCTGAAACATAACGTTCACGTCTTGCATCTGGTAATTCTGGAATTTCATTACGAACGCGTTCTTTCCATGCATCATCAATATATAATGGTACAAGGTCTGGTTCTGGGAAGTAACGATAATCATCTGCTTCTTCTTTCACGCGCATTAAAATCGTTTCACCTGTCTTTTCATCAAAACGACGTGTTTCGTGCGCGATTTCTCCACCAGATAACAATACCTTCTCTTGACGCTTTTCTTCAAATTCCAAGCCTTTTTGTACATATGCAAAAGAGTTCAAGTTTTTCAGTTCTGCTTTTGTTCCAAACTTTTCCTGACCGTATGGGCGTAATGAAATATTTGCATCACAACGTAGCGAACCTTCTTGCATTTTCACATCTGAAACACCTGTAAACTGGATTATATTTTTCAGTTTATCTAAGTAAGCATATGCTTCCTCTGGTGTACGTATATCTGGCTCAGATACGATTTCAATTAGTGGAGCCCCTTGGCGGTTAAAGTCGACTAATGAATAGCCATCATCACCGTGTGTTAGTTTTCCAGCATCCTCTTCTAAATGTACACGCGTGATACCAATCTTTTTCTTTTTCCCTTGTACTTCTATTTCAATCCAACCATGTTCTCCGATTGGTTGATCAAACTGTGAAATTTGATATGCTTTTGGATTATCCGGATAGAAATAGTTTTTTCTGTCAAATTTCGTATGTGTGGCAATTTCACAGTTTAGTGCCATTGCTGCTTTCATTCCGAAGTTTACAGCTTCTTCATTTAAGATTGGCAATGTTCCGGGATATCCCAAATCAATTGGGTTCACATTCGTGTTTGGAGCATCACCAAAAGCATTTGTACTTGGGCTAAATATTTTAGATTTTGTTTTTAATTCTACGTGAACCTCTAATCCAATGATTGTTTCGAAATTCATTATTTTCCACCTCCAATTTGAGGTTGTTGTTTATGATAGTCTGTCTTTTGTTCATATGCATGTGCTACACGATATACCGTGCTTTCATCAAAATGTTTTCCAATTATTTGCAAGCCAATTGGTAATCCTTCACTTGAAAAACCACAAGGAATTGAAATACCTGGTACACCAGCTAAGTTTACTGGTATTGTTAAAATATCGTTCACATACATTGTAAGTGGATCATCGATTCTTTCTCCAATTTTAAATGCGGTCGTTGGGTTCGTTGGTCCGATGACAACATCATATTTTTCAAAAATAGAGTCAAAATCTTGTTTAATTAATGTACGAACTTGTTGGGCTTTTTTGTAGTAAGCGTCATAATAGCCAGAACTTAATGCAAATGTTCCTAACATAATACGACGTTTTACTTCCTCACCGAATCCTTCACTTCTTGACTGTTTAAACATGTCCAACATATTTTTTGCATTTTCTGAGCGGACACCATAACGTACCCCATCAAAACGTGCCAAGTTAGCCGATGCTTCTGATGAAGAAAGCAAATAATAAGTTGCAACAGCATACTTAGAGTGTGGTAAGGAAACTTCCTCCCATGTTGCTCCCATGGATTCGTAAGTTTTTAATGCTTCCAATACAGCCTCTTTTACTTCAGGGTGTACGCCTTCGCCAAGATATTCTTTCGGAACAGCGATTTTCAAGCCAGTTACATCACCTGTTAAAGCATCTGTATATGTAGGGACTTCTACATCTCCGCTTGTAGAATCCATTTTGTCATGTCCAGAAATGACTTCTAAGACACGAGCATTATCTTCAACCGTGCGCGTAATGGGACCAATTTGGTCTAGTGATGATGCAAATGCAACAAGTCCAAAACGTGATACACGACCATATGTAGGTTTTAAACCGACAACACCACAGAATGAGGCTGGTTGACGGATGGAACCACCTGTATCTGATCCAAGTGCAAACAAAACTTCTCCAGCGGCAACTGCAGCAGCAGATCCACCACTTGAACCACCTGGTACATAGTCAAGGTTCCATGGGTTTTTTGTTTTTTGAAAGCTAGAGTTTTCTGTTGAAGAACCCATCGCAAATTCATCCATATTTAGTTTCCCGACTGTAACTGCTTGTTCAGCCTGTAATTTTTCCATAACCGTTGCATCATACAAGGGATCTTCAAAATTACGTAAAAACTGACTTGCACAAGTCGTACGTAGGCCTTTTGTTACAATATTATCTTTAATTCCACTTGGGATACCAAATAGTTTTCCGGTTTGATCGTCTAGCTTGTCAAGTTCTTCCGCTTTTTTTAGCGCATTTTCTTCATCTACTGTGATAAAGGCTTGTACATCTTTATCAACTTCTTTAATACGATTTATCGACGTCTCGACAAGGTCTTTTACGCTAATTTCTTTTGCTGCTAGCTTTGCTTCAATTTCTTTTATACTATGGTTAAATAAAGACATCTACTTTCCTCCTTCTTACTCCAAAATGGATGGAACGCGAAATTGTCCGTCCTTTTGATCTGGTGCATTTTTTAATGCTTCTTCTTGGGTAATCCACTGTTTTGGCTCATCTTTACGCATCACATTTTTAAGGTCCAATACGTGCGTGGTTGGCTCCACATTTGTTGTATCAAGTTCTCCTAGTTGTTCAGCGTATGTAATAATAGAACGTAAATGTTCTGTAAACATGACTGCTTCTTCTTCTGTAATCGCAAGTCTTGCTAATTCTGCTACATGTTTCACTTGTTCTTTTGTAATTTCAGACATATGCCGCACCTCCGTTAGACGTTTTATTGTATATTGTTTTTTTGCACTCTTATATTTAAATCGCCATGGTAACACTATTGATGATAGCAGAAACAACTCAATTAACGCAACTTCTGAACCATATTAAGCTGTATTCTTACAAGATTTACAGTGACTTATCCCTTCATTTTCTTTTAAACAAAAAAATGCCCGAGATTGTATCAGTATCTCGGGCCAAAAATAGGGTAAAAATACATTCAGTTTGAAGAAAACGATGTTAATTATGCATTTGATTCTGGGCCATCTACAGAAAGTATGCCAGGCTCAACTTCAAAAGCAGCACTGTCTACTACTGCGCTGTTTTGTGCAAAGAGGAAACCAGCGATAAGTAGGCCACTACATGCAATTGTTGCAATTAGCTTTTTCATTTTATCCCCTCCTTTATAAGTTGGCTATGTGATCATAAGCCTTAGTAACAAGTTTATAGTATTTAACAGAGTCTTTATACCTTTTTGTAGATTCATAGTATTCTGCGAGCATTTTAGCATAAACTACTAAATGACCAAAGTCCCGCTGTTTTTGAAGAAAAGGTATAAATTTCTCTGCTACTAACTCTTCAAATTGTTCATACTGTTTGTCAATATTTAATTTGTAAGTATAGGTAACATAGTAATAGAGCTTGTAATTGACATCATCTTTAATTAGCTCTAACCACTCTACTGCTGTTTCAATAAGCTGTCTTGTCTTGTCTATATTTCTTATATCATAATACTCTGTTATGAGTGAGATTAACGCAGTTAGTCTATCAGTTTGCTTCACATTTTCATCTGCATAAATATGTTCAAAATAGGTAATCGCCTTTTCCGGCTCCCCCAAAGCTGTATATAAATAACCTAAGTTTTGGTTTGTAAGTTGCATAATATGATTATTTTTATTAATTTCACCAAGATGGCGTGCTAAATTATAATGTTTAATCGCCTTTTCTGTCATTTTAATTCTTCGATATGATATACCTAATAGGATATGACATTGGGCACATCTGAAGAAGTTATAATATTTGCGATATACTTCAATTGCTTGATCTGCATATTTAATCGATTCCAATGTATTTCTAAGCTTACTATGCGTTACCGAAATAACGTACTGTAAATCAGCTATTTCTTCTTCTGATAACATAAGGTGATTTTGTTGTTTCTCTTCGGCATGCTTATACATCTTCATTGCATGACTGAATTCACCTTGCAAATAATTATAATTCCCTCTAAACTTGTACCAATAATATTGATGCAAATTATCAAATGACTTTGACATATCATTTAGTTTATTAATTTGCTCTAATGCTTTTTCATTTTCCCCTAAGACGAGAAAGTATCTAATCTTATGTATTTCAAACATAATCAGACTATCGGATCGCATCATCCCTACTAGCTGTTCTAGTTCTTCATAGTCTGTTGTGATTTTCGCCCGATTATTAACTTCAAAAAGTGATTTATACCATTGTTCGCATTTCTCATTAATCGTAATATCTCGGTCACCATCTAATTGAATGCCCAGACGTGCACAGAGCATATTTATTACTTCTGGTGTAGCCTCTGTTCGGGAATTTTCAATTTTAGATAAATATGACATCGAAACAATACCGTGGGCTAACTCTTCTTGGGTCATTTCTTTTTTCAAACGTTGTATTTTAATAAATGTACCAATATCCATCGTTACCCACCTCCGATTTTCTTTTTCAGATTTATTTATCCTGTATATATATCATAACATATATTCTGATAATTCATATTGGGAAAGTTAATAGGCGAAAACCCCGTTTAACCCGTAAAAAACTTTCCTACTTTCCTAGTTTTCGTACAAAAAAGCATAAAAAGCTCATTTTTATAGGATAATCTATAAAAATGAGCTTCATTCATGATAGTTTCATATAAATATTAAAACATTTCAGATGTTGTTTTTCCTTGCATATGTTGGATTAAATAATCTGGGCCACCAGCTTTTGAGTCTGTTCCTGACATATTAAATCCACCAAATGGTTGATATCCTACAATTGCTGCTGTACAACCACGGTTAAAGTATAAGTTTCCTACATGGAAATCTTCACGTGCTTGTTCTAAGTGTTGACGATTATTTGTAATAACAGCACCAGTTAGTCCATACTCTGTGTTATTTGCAATTTCAATTGCTTCATCAAAGTCTTTTGCTTTTGTCATCGCAACGACCGGGCCGAAGATTTCCTCTTGCATGATGCGTGCTTTCGGATCAACGTCACCAAAGACAGTCGGTTTAATGAACCAACCTGTTGAATCGTCACCTTCTCCACCAACAAGTAGTTGACCTTCTTCTTTACCAATTTCGATATAGCTCATAATTTTATCATATGCAGCTTGGTCGATTACTGGTCCCATGAAGTTACGGGATTGATCAGCCGGATTACCAACTGTTAATTCTTTTGTTAATGCTACTACACGATCTTTTACTTGTTCATAAACATCTTCATGGATAACTGCACGGGAGCATGCAGAACATTTTTGGCCAGAGAAACCAAATGCAGATTGGACAATCGATTGTGCTGCTAGTTCTAAGTCTGCCTCATTATCCACGACAATGGTGTCTTTTCCACCCATTTCGATAATCGTACGTTTCAACCAAACTTGTCCTGCTTGTACTTTTCCAGCACGTTCGAATATTCTAGTTCCAACTTCACGTGAACCTGTAAAGCTAACGAAACGAGTACGTGGATGGTCAACTAGATAGTCGCCAACTTCTGAACCAGGTCCTGGAATATAGTTTACTACTCCCGCTGGCATACCTGCTTCTTCTAACACTTCCATTAATTTGTACGCAATAATTGGCGTTGTACTTGCAGGTTTTAATAATACTGTGTTTCCTGTTACCATAGCTGCAACTGTTGTACCTGCCATGATTGCAAATAGGAAGTTCCATGGAGAAATAACAAGACCAACACCTAATGGAATATAGTGGAATTGATTATATTCAATCGGACGACTTTCTACTGGAACACCATCTTTGATTTTTAACATTTGACGACCATAGTATTCTAAAAAGTCAATTCCCTCTGCAACGTCAGCATCTGCTTCATTCCAAGGTTTTCCGCCTTCTTTAATTAAATGTGCCGTAAATTCGTATTTACGACGTCGGACAATTGCAGCTGCGCGGAATAAGATGTCTGCACGTAAAGTAGGGTCGGATTTGCGCCATGTATCTTTAAATGTTTCGTCAGCAACTTGCATTGCCTTTTCTGCAATTTCCTTGTTTGCCTTTGAAACATAACCAAGCACTTCATTTTTATTAGCAGGATTGACAACCTTAATTTTATCTTCTGTCATGATCCGCTCTCCGCCAATAATAAGCGGATATTCTTTACCGAATTCGCTTTCAATTTGCTCAAGAGCAGCAAACAGCTTTTGTTTATTTTCTTCCACTGTGTAATCTGTGAAAGGCTCGTGTTTGTAAGGTACTACCATATAAAAAAACCTCCCTAAAATGATGTATCTTTATCCCATCCAGACCAAATTACATAAAAACCTTCACTGTTAAGATCTTCTTAAAAATCCAACAAATAAAGGATGGAATATTCCCATCCTTTATTTTAACGGATTTATACATTTGATTCAATGAATGCATGCCAATCAAACAAATCATACTAGTGCATGATATGTGTAACCGGTTCTTTCTCACCTGCATTTCGATAAATCATACTTTCCAAACGATCACTCGATTTAATATTGATTTCTAAGTCATATCTATCCGGAAAGACATCTTTCACAACCCCATACGCGTATTGTGTAAAGCCGAGTACTTCACCTTTGCCATAGAATTCAATTGGAACATCAATCGTTAATCTTTTCATTTCACCATTAATATAAAAACCTTTTCCAATCAAACCAACGTAATTAGGAAAATACTCTGCAATTTTATTTGCAAAACCTTGGACAATTTCTGCATCCTCAACATATTTTTTGCTCGCTTGGCTTGATGGAAACAAGATATTTTCTTCCTTTATTTTTTCCCAATCGGCTACTTTATCTTGTCCACCTTCAACGTATGTTTTCGCCAAAAAGTTACCTGGTACAGGGGACCCTTGCTCTTCTTCACGATAAAGTGCAATCATAATTGGAATATCCGTTAGACCGTCCATTGCGCGTAGACGTTTTAGTACATTTTGTGCAATTTTATATCCTTGTTGTAACATTTCCTTTTGAGGAATCTTTTCATAATAATACGGTCCACCAATTTCAGTTTGAAATGCATAGACTGATTTCAAAGCAATCCCAATCGATATCCCGGCTGTTTCAACTGTCTTTTCATCATCTTTCTTTAGGAGAAAGTTTTGCTCTAATATATGAGATAAATATCGTGGGTTTTCCCGGTTATATTTTACCTTTTCTTTTGTGTTCTTTTTGTCACTATCTGCCTGTTTTTTTGGGTTTAATTCATCAATAATATCTAACACGATATCACTCGTAAGAAACTGTCCTTCACGAAAATAATATTCTTCCGTATCAAAATACTCCTTTGAATGTCTGCGCAGTCCTTCCTCCATTTCATCGATATCTAAACGATTTTGTACTTGGCTTACAATGACCCCGCGAGCTGCACTAGGTTCATACGGTAAAATCATGCGATAATTGTCTTTAGACAATTGATAACTAGGTACAATCGATGGCTCTTGTTTTTCCTTTTCATCTTGCACAACTTCATTATCTTTTAATTTTGGGGCACAACTTGTTAATAATAGTAATACACTTATACAAATGAAAATTAGTTTTTTCACGGTAGTCCCGCTCCTTGCTTCCCAATAAATTATACTTCTTCCGCTTCTTCTAGCGATTGTTTTAATTGTTCCTCATCCCATATTGTAATTCCTAGCTTAATTGCTTGGTCATACTTGGAGCCGGCAGCTTCTCCTGCAACGACAACATCGGTGTTATTACTGACACTTCCCGTTACATTTCCACCTAATCCTTCAATACGCTCTTTTGCCTCTTTACGTGTAAACTGTTCTAATTTCCCTGTTAAAACGAATGTTTTATCCGTAAAAATAGTAATTGTCTCATTTTCTGTTCTTTTTGGTCCTTTGTATGTCATGTTCAAACCTAACTCTTTTAATGCTTGTATCATCAATTCCACTTTTTCTTCAGCAAAGTACTGGACAACTGCATCTGCCATTTTGTCGCCAATTTCATCGATTTCAATGAGTTTATCATAGCTTGCTTGTTGTAATGCATCCATCGTTTCAAACGCTTCAGCAAGTATTTGGGCTGCACGTACACCGATAAAGCGAATTCCTAAACCGAATATTAACTTTTCTAAGGAGTTCTGTTTGGATACTTCAATCGCGTTCAACAGGTTTTGCGCGGACTTTTCGCCAATTCGCTCTAGTTTTAGTAATTCTTCTTTTTGTAAACGATATACATCAGGTATCGTTTGGATTAATTGTTCTCTAAATAGTTGTGCTACTACTTTTTCTCCAAGTCCTTCTATATTCATCGCATCACGAGATGCAAAGTGAATCAGTCCTTCTTGTAATTGAGCGGGACAGTTTGGATTCATACAGCGTAAGGCTACTTCGCCTTCGATGCGAACTAATTCATTCCCACATGCCGGACATTCTTTTGGCATAAAAAATGCTTGTTCAACACCTGTACGTTGATCCGTCATTACTCGGACAATTTCAGGAATGATATCTCCTGCTTTTCTTAATACAACCGTGTCTCCGATTCTGACATCTTTTTCACGAATATTGTCTTCGTTATGTAATGTTGCGCGTTGCACGGTAGATCCTGCTACACGGACGGGGTCTAATATCGCGGTAGGTGTAATGACACCAGTACGACCTACACTTAATTCAACATCACGAATTGTTGTCAATACTTCTTCAGCAGGAAATTTAAATGCGATTGCCCATCGTGGAGTTTTAGCGGTATACCCTAGTGTTTCTTGTTGTGCAAGATTATCTACTTTAATGACGATACCGTCGATTTCATAATGTAAATGTGGCCGTTCGGCAGTCCAATATGTTACGTAATCAATAACCTCATCTATTGTAGCGCATTTTTTCCATTCTGGATTTACTTTAAAACCTAATTCTTTCATATATGATAATCGGTCACTGTGGGATGTTAGTTCTTTCCCTTCCCATTCACCTACACCATACAAAAATACGTCCAAGTTACGGGAAGCTGCGATTTTAGGATCCAGTTGTCGTAAGGAACCTGCTGCAGCATTGCGCGGATTCGCAAATACCTCCAGGTCGTCTTTTTCCCTTTGCTCATTTAACGCTAGAAAAGATTTATGTGGCATAAATGCTTCACCACGTACTTCAATTGTTTGTTGCTCTTTTATAGACAACGGGATGCTATTTATCGTTCGTAAATTCCCTGTTATGTCTTCCCCAATTCTGCCATCTCCACGAGTTGATCCTTGTTTAAAGTGACCATTTTCGTACGTTAAAGAAACAGCCAGTCCATCGATTTTTAATTCACATATATATGTAACAGACCCACCCAATGCTTGGGTAGTCCGTTTATCAAAATCTCTTAAGTCTTGTTCACTAAATGCATTTCCTAAACTAAGCATCGGAATACGATGTTCTACTTTTTGAAACGCATCAAGGGGCTGATCCCCCACTCGCTGTGTTGGAGAATCAGGCGTGATGAATTCTGGAAACTGTTCTTCTAACTTTGATAATTCTTGTAATTTTTGGTCATACTCCGCATCCGGTACAGTTGGCTTGTCGAGTACATAATATTCATAACTGTATTTTTGTAAAATCTCTTTTAATGTTGTGATTTGCTTTTGTGCTTGGTGCTTATCCATCCACAAGCACCTCCTATTGTTTTGTAATCGGGGCAAATTTTGCTAATAATCGCTTGATGCCTATTGGTGCTGGGAAAGCAACATCTACTTCCATATTATCCCCTTCACCTTGGACTTTAACAACGGTGCCAACACCCCATTTTTTATGATTTGCCTTATCACCCGGCTGCCAAGTTTTAGTTTCTGCTCCAGTCGTCTTTTGTGGTTCAATCCGTACTGCTTTGCGCTTCGGCACCTCTTTTTGCTGACGATTCGCTTGCTTATGGCTAGATAAAAATGCGGAACTTCCAAATGGACTCGCTACAGCTTCCTTCCCTTCTAGTAACTCCTCGGGAATTTCATCTATAAAACGACTAATCGGGTTCATATTTGTACGGCCGTACAATGTGCGCATTTTGGCATGTGTTAAGAATAAGCGTTGCTCTGCACGGGTAATTCCTACATATGCAAGACGGCGTTCCTCTTCCATTTCTTCATCATCAAACATCGAACGACTATGAGGAAATACATTTTCTTCCATACCAATAAGGAATACAACTGGGAATTCTAATCCTTTAGCTGAGTGTAAAGTCATGAGGACTACTTTTTCCTCAAAGTCGGGATCTTCTTCATCCACATTATCTATATCCGCAATCAATGCTAAATCGGTTAAAAACGAGATTAATGTTTTATCTTCTGTTTTTTCCTCGAAGTTTTTTGTTACGGTCTTAAATTCTTCTAAGTTTTCTAATCTACTTTGTGCTTCAATCGTCCGCTCATTTTCTAACATTTCTTCGTATCCAGTACGTTCTAACACTTGTTCCACCATATCTGTTGCCGTTAAAAACTCCTGTTGTTGATGTAAGTTCCGAATTAATGTTGCAAATTTATCTAAAGCAATTGCGGCACGCTTCGAAACACCGGTAAAGTCGACTTCTTTTACCGTTTCGTATAAAGACAAATCATGTTCTGCCGCATAAGCTTGCAAGCGTTCAATGGATGTTTTACCAATTCCTCGTTTCGGTTCATTTACAACCCGTTCAAAGCTTATATCATCATCTGGGTTAGTAATTAAGCGTAAATAAGCAATCATATCTTTTATTTCTTTTCGATCATAGAACCTTGTTCCGCCTACCATTTGATAAGCTGTTCCAGATTTCATAAACGCATCTTCTATTGCACGTGATTGCGCATTTGTGCGGTATAATATGGCAATTTGGCTTGGAGAAAAGTCATTTTCACGGGTTAATTCTTGAATCTTATCCGTAATAAAGAAGGCTTCATCCTGTTCTGTCGCACCTTGGTAATAATATATCTTCTGTCCTTCAATATTTTCAGTCCATAATTTTTTCGGTTTACGTCCTGGATTATTTTCTATTACTTTATTTGCAGCTTGTAAAATGAACTTCGTGGAACGATAATTTTGTTCTAATAAAATAGTTCTTGCTGCTGGATAATCCTTTTCAAACGATAAGATATTCGAAATATCAGCACCACGCCATCGATAAATCGACTGATCTGAATCACCTACAACGCATAAATTTTGAAAACGACTAGCAAGTTGTTTTACTAAATAGTATTGGGCATGGTTTGTATCCTGATACTCATCTACGTGAATGTATTGAAATCTTCTTTGATAATATTCCAATACTTCCGGGACTCGCTTAAATAAATGGATTGTTTGCATAATCAAATCATCGAAATCTAATGATTGATTTTTCCTTAAAATCTTTTGATATTGTTCATAAACACGTCCTACTTGGCGATCATAAAAATTAGCAGCCTGCTCTTGATACGCCTCAACTGTAATAAGTTCGTTTTTTGCTGCACTAATTTGTCCTAGCATTGCCCGTGGATCAAATTTTTTCACGTCAATATTTAAGTTTTTCAATACTTGTTTGACAACGGATAACTGATCACTACTATCCAAGATAGAAAAATTTCTATTATAACCGATTCGATCAATATCACGGCGTAAAATCCGTACACACATGGAGTGGAATGTTGACACCCACATATGTTGTCCATCTGGTCCTACTAATTTTGCAACCCGATCTCGCATTTCACGTGCTGCTTTATTTGTAAATGTAATCGCCAAAATATTTCGTGGCGACACACCTTTTTCATCCATGAGATAAGCGATACGATGGGTAAGCACTCGTGTTTTCCCACTACCTGCTCCTGCCATAATTAATAAAGGGCCTTCTGTATGTTTAACAGCCTCTTGTTGCTGTTTATTTAATCCGTTAAAAAGCTTTGTTATTTGTGTCATGAAAATACCACCTCAACTTCATGTCTTTTTTAGGAAGCTAAAAGACATACTCTATTTTACTGCCGCAACTGTTTTCAACGCTTCTTTAAAATTTGTATAAATACTATTACCTACAATAATGACATCTGCATGTTCTTTCATTTCCTTTGCTTGTTCAGCTGTTTCAATTCCTCCGCCATAGAAGAGCAATGTTTGTTGTAACTCGTTCTTCACCTTTTTTACAAGCTGTGGATCACCATAAGTTCCACTATACTCCATATAAAATATCGGCAATTGAAAAATATGCTCAGCCATATAAGCGTAGGCTACTGTATCTTCTTCCGTAGGCAATTTACAGTTTGTTTTTTGAAAAGCTTTCGCATCTTCATTTAAAATACAGTATCCTTCGACGAATATCTCATCCCAATTCATAATATCTTTAAAGGTTTTCACTGCTTCGTGCTGTATATCCATCACCCATTTTTTATCATGACTATTAAGCACCATCGGGATAAAATAATAATCAAATCCTGGTGTGATGGCATCCATTTCTGAGATTTCCAATATACATGGCACTTCATATCGCCGAATACTTGATAATAAATCAAGTACATTATCTAATGTAATATTATCTGTTCCACCAACAATAATCGCATCTGTTCCGGATTCGCAAATCATTTCCAGTTGTTCATCCGAAATTTCTTTTGCTGGGTCTAGTTTAAAAAGATGTTTCCATTCATTTATATTAATGTGCACGCCTTAATCCTCCATTTACATATTCCATTGTCCTATTATAACAAAAATCGTATAAGGATTTGAGGGATATGAAGTAATTTTTCAATTGGAAAGCGTGAGATTATGATTTTTGGTAATTAATTGTAGGTTTTCATGCAAGGATATTCCCTTTAAAGGATATTCCCTTTATGGGGTAAATAGTGGAATATAGAAAGGCACATACTTCAGCAAGCAAGTGCCGAAAGAAGATAACTAATAGTACTTGAAATCAGCATAACAGGCTGGCTCCACATTAGCATAGAGCGTAAATAACTCCTATATATAAGCCTTTTTTCATCATCAAATTCATTTGCAGAGCCATACATGTCATGTGCTAATTTTTATCCGTAATTCCGAGAATTTCTTTTACTTTCGCTTCATCCCCCTTGATGTGAATATGAAATGTATCTGCGATATGAACGTCACCATGTTTCACTTCTATACCTTTGCTTTTCACAAGCTGATGTAGCTGATATAGAGAGTCTGTCTTATCCCAAACATTCACAGAGCTCCCGTCTTTATAATAAATACGGTACTCCAAAGTCGGTATTACTCTTTTATGAATTCCTGAGCCATGCGTACGTCTCATTTCTATCTTTTTGCCAAAAATATCTATCGTCTTATAAGTAGTTGCCCTTGTTTCGATATAAGCAACTTCACTCCATTTTTTCTTGTTATATTTCAATAGATTTTGTTGCACAATTCCCGCTTCATTTGTTCGATTAACATATGTCGTTGTAATGAGCAGACCAAAGATACAAACTATCATGATGATAGGGATAATTTTCTTTCCACTTGTTGTTAGTTTTGCCTTTTTCCAAATGATGAAGAAAAGAAGAAAGATAGCACTGAAATATTTCACAGCACCTATCAACGGGGTTGTAAATGTAATAGAACTAGCTGACAGTAAAAAATAAATCCCTTTTAAAATAGGTGTCGTAAGCAGGAATACGAGCAGCATGAACAAACCATAAAACAAAAGTTTCTTCAAAACAATTTTCATTACCCTTTTTAGTTCATTTATTTCTATTTCCAATTAGAAGCACACCTTCTCCCCAAAGCGCTCTGTATGTAGTATAGATTCGCCCTATTTCCAATTACGTAATATTCAGTTATATCTTTTTAAATAAACCTACTATCCACCTTATCAAGTGATTAGCGGATAGCCGGTTACACTAATTTTCTTTTGCTATACGTTCAATCGCGAGTTTGTATCCATCGCTTCCATAATCAATACAACGGCGAACGCGTGAAATGGTGGCAGTTGAAGCATTCGTTTCTTTTTCAATATTACTATACGTGCTTCCATTCATCAGCATTTTGGCTACTTGAAAGCGTTGTGAAAGAGATTGGATTTCTCCCATCGTTGCAATATCATCAAAAAAACGGTAACATTCCTCTCTTGTTTTTAAAGAAAGGATGGCATCAAATAGTTCATCTAATGTTTTTCCTCTCAAACGATCAATTTGCATGATATACCCCTCCCGCTCTGGTCTGTGAGTTCCAACCTTAACGTTCTCTATATGGATTCATTTGATAAAGTTACTTCCTCTTTGAGACCAGGATTGTCTGGAACAATATTAATCCAAGTTTTCCCAGGTACAAAACCAATTGGTTTCCCATCTTTTACTGGTAAAATATAGCCTTCATCATTTTTCCACTGCAATTTTTGTACTTTCCCTTTTTGTAATAAATATGCTTGACCACCAGATTGTATATCAATTTTTCGTCTCCCTGCATCATCCATAATGTGATGGGGTGTTTCCAATATAAATACGTTGTCCAATTCAACCGGCTTTTCCGTTTCCATATCAATCGTCTTTGTACCATCGCTAAAACGAATATATTTTTCTTTTGTTGCATCGTATTCATATGTAACCGTCGTTTTAGGATTTTTATAGTAAACAATTTCAGCCTTTTTGTATGCATCACCAGAAATATGTTCTGACTCTTCTTCGTTTAAAAATGGTAAAGGCTTTAAATCATCCTTCATTGTGTAACCTAACTTTTCAGCCGTATCTTCCACAGCTTCATATTGCAAATAAGAATTATGTGGCGCTTTTCGAAAACTCTCTCGTTTAAATAAAACTTTATCATTATCATAAATAGCACCATTTAAATGTTCGATACTACGGTCTTTTATCATTTGATCAACAAATTTAGCTGCTCCGTGATAAATATATAATGCGTGGTAACCTTTAGCAAGTTCAAAATAATATTCTCTCGCACTACGAACTGGCCCAACTACCTTTGGTTGCTCACTTTGAAAAATAGAGAGAAATCTTGTGATGTTCCCTTCTGCCAAAATTTCAAACGTAATATCAGCCTGTGCAAGTCCTGATTGTGGACGAGCTTTCGCATGATTATTAATCATGACCCCTACAGGACGCGTATCAATTGATTTAGTTGTCTGTAATCCTGTAAATGGGTATGTATGTTTTAGACCATCTTGATTTTCCTTCGATTTTTCCTCTTGCTTCATTTGGTCATTACTTGCATCTTCTCTTTCCTTAGCCGTGTCCTTTTTACAGCCCATTGTTATAAGCAATAATAGGAGAACAAGTGCTATGGTGACCTTTTTCATTTACGCAACACCCCATACTATAAGTATACATGCTAATTCTATTTCCACCTAAAATATAATCCATTTCTCACAGGTTCTTAATACGTAGAAATACAAGAACCTACTTACTTTATCTCGATTGTCGTTTAGTTTGCTAACATGCTCTTACTACGATAATAGAAAGAGCTGGAAAAAAGTATCTTGATGTCCAGCTCTTGATTGTCAAACATAATATATTTTGCTGTCTATTGATATAATCATATACTGGTCATACCATTTGTCAAGCATCTCATATCGCTAGCGCATTGTTGCTGGAAACATGACTTCTCTAGACATGACATCTACAATTCCCTTTTGTGTGATTCGAATATACGGTAAATGTGTCGATGATAAAAATAAAATCGTATAAACAGGATCCGCAAATGGATACCCAAATTTAGTTAAGATAGATTGCAGTTCTTTCTCCAATTTTATTAATGTGTCCATCTCCCCTTCATACATCACGCCACCGATATGTAGTGGAATTTCTAATAACACTTCTCCTTCGTGGACGATAACAATTCCACCTTGTATTTCTTTCAATCTCTTTCCAGCTAGTAAAATATCTTGTTTGTTTTTCCCTATTAATACGATATCACCCGTATTGGAGTAGGAGCTTGCGATTGCCCCCAAGGAATGTGTAAAACCATGAATTAATGTGTTGACATGCCATTTTCCATATCGATCAACGAGCATAAGAAAAGCCTCTTCATTATAATCTGGCAATCTCATCAATGTAATATCCGTTTGAATCGGATACGGCTTCATTATGACGTCATTCACCATTTTTAAACCAATTGGTGTTGAAAATTGTAAGTCTTCCATCGTTAAATCCCAGTTTAATTGTAAAGGTGCCACTCCATGCTCGGTCCAATTCATTCTGCTTTCCTGTTTCATATTTATGCCGTCTTTTACAATCCACTCCCCTTTTGCTAATACACCTATTGGGGTCGGTCTATTTTTTGCTTCTAATATATTAATATGTGCAATTCTACCAGGTGCAATACTGCCGATTTGATCTTCAAGACGTAAATGTTTCGCGACATTATACGTGACCATACAGTATGCCTCTTCTAGTGGAACACCTTTTTCAATCGCTATTTCTAAGCACACATTCATTAATCCCCGTTCATAGAAAGAAGGTGTCGCTCCATCTGTTGTCATCGTTATTTGATCGAAACTTGTGATGTTAGCTTCGATAATTTCTTCCAGTATATGTGGTAAATCTGGTCGGATAGACGAATGGCGTAAACCTACCTGATAGCCTAAGCGTAGTCTAGTAATAACATCTTTCCCGGTCATAGATTCATGGTCTGCATGAACTCCTAATAGTTTTAACTTGGTCAACGTCTTTTCTGAAGCACCTGGAAAATGTCCCTCAACTGGCTTATTTAATCGATTCGCCTCTTGGATCCAGTATAATAATCGATCGTCTCCATCTAGTAATTGTGGCCAAGCTGTCAATTCGCCTCCTTGTACAACAGATGGATGAGAAAGCCAATTTAATACATCTTTCGTATTAAAATAAGCATCTTCATCTTTTAATGTCGTTTGGGAATCAAATCTCGCCCACCAATACATGCTAATCGGTAGTTTGTCAAACTCATCCAGTAAAGTAAACGCTTTCTTTTTATCCAATAAAAAATGCCACATTAAATTATCGTTCACCAATGTCGTCGTGCCAGATGCAGCTGCGTGATAAGCTAGTTGTTCCGGATTGTACAATTGAAATGGATGCGCGTGAGGTTCGATGTAGCCAGGTACAAGATATTTCCCCTCACAATCGACATACGTCGTACCATTATCCTGTTTAGGCAGTTCGTCACCAACATAAACAATCCGTTCTTTATCAATCCAAATATTTGCAGTAAGCCATTGTTTTAAAAAGACATTTAAATATGTTGCCTTCTGTAAAACTAACGTTGGTGCCGCAAGTCCATCTATTATTTTCACATGATTCCTCATATCTCGATTTCTCCAGTAACCGTTTTCAAACATATATATCAACTCTCCAGTTTATAAGTGTTTCCGACTTTGTTCAAAAGTACGCAAAAAGTATGTTCACGAAATTTCCATCGTTAAAAAGTCAAATATCCTCTTATATGTACAACATAATTAGCATTTTTTCTATGTAAACAGCGCACTGTCATGCTATGTTTTATGCAGTTATGGTCATATACGATGAAAATTAGGCAACTCCTATTTCCATTTATCTCATTGCAACCTTCCTCTTGAACAAGATGTATATTGCTATATTAACATATTATGCTTTGTCACTGTGATGTAATGAAGAAAAAATGTGAATTTTTTTAGACATCTGGGGTCAGACCCCCTAAAGTAAATAGTAACCATTAGGAAACAGCTAGACATATCCAACCTTTCTTTCGCTCTTTTGTTTAAGTTCATCGATTCCTGTAACAAACATCATGCGTGTTAGAAAATGTATCATATATGGATGAAAAACAAAGTTCTTTGTATCAATCCATAAACCGTGAATACTACAGCGATTATGGGAAAAATAATACGTGAATATATTAACAACAAAACCTTCCACTTTTATTATTAAATTAATCAAAGTGGAAGGTAATCTATCAAGTATTGATTTTTCCCGATCCTGTTATTTTTCATACTGCTTCTTACACTCTTTTCATTTTAATAGCCTTTGTTGCAATAAAACTTTTTATATACTTATCTAACGGTCTATTTCCACCAAAATCATCTTCATAAAATCCTGTAATTACAAACCCAGCATCAATTTGCCCTTGAATTTGATCTTCTAAAGAATGACCAAATTCAATAGTATGATTCGCTTCTAAGTATTCCGCTATTTCTTTTTCGGTTAAGTAGTCTAGCGAGCAAGATGGAATCGTATTTTTAACAACCAAATTACCTTTTCTATCTTCTTCTTCATCAAAAATAAATAAAAGTGGATTTGTAAAACCCGAAATTAATATTCCATTATTTTTTAGTATTCTAGCTGCTTCTTGCCATACCGGTCTAACATCTTTAACAAATAAATTTGCTACAGGATGAACAATCATATCAAATTCTTCATCTTCAAAATGGGATAGGTCTGACATATTAGCCTGCACAGTTTTTATGTTTAGCCCATCTCTTTTTGCTACAAATTCATCTCTTTCTAATTGCTTGCTAGAAATATCTACGACTGTTACATGCGCCCCAGTTGAAGCTAAAACAGGCGCTTGCTGCCCACCACCAGAAGCTAGACATAACACTTTTAATCCCTTTAAAGATTTGGGAAACCACGCTTTCGGTACTGGCTTATTTGTTGTTATCGTAATATCCCATTCTCCACTTTTAGCCTTTTCTATTATTTCTTTTGATACTGCTTTTGTATAGACCACTCCTTCCTCCGCCTTCTTATCCCAAGCATTACTATTTTGTTTTACGATATCCATTATGTTTCTCCTTTGTCATTTACTATTTTTCTAGACATGGCACAAACCTAAAAACACCCAAGTACTACAAAAAACAGAAAAAGGCTGGGACATAAAGGGCCGACTCCTTCATCCAACTACTATAAATAGTAAAAACTCTTTTTTATACTACATATAGTCGTTGAGGGTCAGAACTATTGGTTTTGTCCCAGCCTAGTAAGTTGTATATGAATAAGTTCTTTTCATAAATTAAGAGTAAAAATGATACCGAGTAATTCAGAAGGTTTACTGAATTTCCGTTTCCCTTTTGGTGCATACAATGAATGACATTATATTCAGTATGATTGTTATTACCGCAAGTATTGTGGCAACCCATATTAATGTGCCAATAGTATCCATAATCGCAGCCCAATCTTCTATCTGCACTCTAGTATGAATTTCAAATAACTGCAAACACAACGATGCGATACAAGCACTCAAACTAAAAATGATAAATTTAACACATTTTTTAAGAGGGTATTTCATTGCGATTAAGGGAATAACCCAAGCAACAATCCCAAGTAATAGGCTTCCTACATTTAACATCTACATTCTCCTTTTTAGTTTTTAGGGATAGCATATCATATTTGTAATGGCTAACACCGTTACTCAGGAAAACACTATCACCTCTTACAATTCAACTCCAATATTAGTTGAGAGATTTGTTATACAATATAACTAATTGTAAACACAATTAAGTATTTTAAAAAAACCTTCTCTATTATAGAATCATAATATGGATCAGTCCATTTATTTCCTTAAAAATGTTTTTTCTTAAAAATAGCTTCTCTTACCATACCATCTGTTCTATTAGTGTCCAGAGTATCTTTTTACTTTCATTCGTCTCCATACATTTAAGTTGGTATAGATGTTTTTCTCTCCTGAGACTCATTCAATTGTGAATTTATAAAGTTTTGTATTGGCACTTTTGTATAAAAAAACATTCCCATAATCAGTACACCAAAAACCCACCCTACTATTTGTCTATAAATTAACATCTGGTCATAGCCATCTACACCATATTTATTCAGCAAATATGCCTTCAATCCTGCCATAAAAAGACCTCGAACAATAAATAACAGTTGAATCATTTGGAACCATTTAAAAATACCTCTCTCGTGAAATAACTTCTTACTGCTTTTACGTTCATATCCTTGTATATGAGCGAAATCCACTGCAAAATATAAAGCAAACGGGCGGCGTATAACGAAAGCGATTATATGAATAACAGTATAGAACAGTCCAAGATATACACTGTTCCATAGCATTAGTTCCGCAGATCCAGATAACAAATTTACCACTGTCCCCAAGAAAAGTGACGATATGATAAACAGTCCTGCAATATTAAATTGCCTTTCTTTAACAAATCGATAAACAGTATATAAAAATCCTGGAATCGTGGAAATTAACATTGCAGCATAATCTCCTAAAGGATTCCGACCAAATTTCCAAAGAACATAAGGAAAGGCTGCGTAGAAAATCAAGTCCAATATAATAAATTTATTACTAGGATTTTTCTGTCCTTGTCCCATCTAAAATTGCCTCGCTTTCCTTTTATTTTCCCTAACCATAGCTCTAAGCTCTTCCCCTTTGGAAATTGGAACATTTATGGCTAGCACCTCCATTTATATATTTGTTTGTTTCTCGTAACTTTTCCGTCTTCAAAGGCCATATAGAAAAGAAGATAATTTAACATTCAGTGTCGGGTTTTTCCGTATGTAAAAAAACGAAATCTTTGAAGGATCCCCCCTCAACCATTCTCCTACATACGGAAAAGAAGATAACAGATGATCCATTTCGTCAATCATGTTATCTCCCACCATTCAAGCACATCTTCTCCTTGACTCGCATAGAAATCTTGAATTTGATCTAAGCACTTGTCAAACTCCTCCGTAAAGTAAACCTATAAATTCCGACTATTATCTTTGTCCATACCTTAACGCCTTTCGTTCTTTTGCTGTATCGTGAACTTCCGAGGAGAATAATTTCTCCTCTACTACAAACATTGTTTAAGATTCATCTTCCATAGCATTTGCAATTTACTTTTTCACATTATTACTCAATACACCCCATTATACTTCACCTTAATTTAATTGCCTTAATTATACCACAATTCAATTTTATTTTGAGCACCTTCATTCATTTTAATCAATAAACTTTAATAATATTACTATAAAAGTCATGTCTCAATCTTCCTCTAAGATGCGCGTAGATTCTTGCTTTTTTCATGATCAAGAAGAACTTGAATCACTTCAAGCGAAGCGTCATTATCAACCTATGTATTGCATAGCTGTGACGTAATTAGTGTGGATGAATCATTTTTTCCGATACCAGCCCTATTGGAAATACGTTTTATAATATATCTTAGGGATTCCACATTCATACGCCTTTTCGGATTACATTCTGTAAACAAATAAACAGGGAGCAGTTTCTTCACGCCCTTCTATATACCTTTTCATCTAAATAGCACATCGTATATTAAAATAAACTTCTCTTTCCATATCACCTTTTCTGTGTACAATGGCAGATTCCCCTGTGAAATTAATATCTTCTCTATCCAACTTTGCAACCCCTCAAAATCCTACAACCTGTAATATATAAACTCAAACAGCCACCAAATGTTATTTTTAACAACATTCGTGGCTGTTTCATGTGCGCCCAAACTTTCATTTGGGAATGTATATTAGATTTGTTTTATATAAACTACTTAATCCTCTTCGACATGTACTCGCTTTACAAAGAATGATAAAATAAGTCCCATGACTGAAAGGCCAAGGATAAAGATGTACGCATACTTTGTTCCTTCTGCCATTAACTCACCAGCTGTAGCGTTCGGAAATTTCTCCATATGCAATGTTTGGCCATTTACCAATAATGTAATTGCCAACGCTGTTCCGATACCACCAGCAATTTGTTGTAATGTGCTCATGACTGCGGCGCCATCACCATATAATTTGCGTGGCAGCTGGTTTAGTCCGTTTGTTTGCGCAGGCATAATAATCATTGAAATACCAATGAAAAAGATGGTATGTGCCAAGATCACTTGCCAAATTGGTGTATCTGCTGAAATCGTTAAGACAAAAAGTAAGCTTGAAATAGCCGCTAAAAGATACCCAAGTGGCAAAAATTTCTTTGCCCCATATTTATCAAATAGCTTTCCTACAAAAGGAGAACAAATGGCATTCATTGCACTACCAGGCAAAAGAATCATCCCGGCTACCGTCGCACTAAATAGTAAAGATGTTTTTAGATACATGGGTAATAGAATGGCTGATGATAATATGAGGAGCATACCGCTGAATAATAACAGCGTTCCTAATGTAAACATAGGAAATTTGAACACTCTTAAGTTAATCATTGGTTGTTTCATTTTCATTTGACGAAAACTAAATAAGATAATAGATATGGCACCTACAAAAAAAGGAGCATATACCTCGACTGAACTAAACGACTTTTCTGCAATGTTACTTAAACTATAAATTAATCCGCCAAATCCAAGCGTGGATAACAGGATAGAAATCAAATCAATAGCAGGTCGTGTAATAGTTGATACATTATCAATCTTTTTTAACCCGATGATTACTAAAGCTACATAAAAGATTAGACTGATCCAGAAAATATAAGACCAGTTTAACGAATCAACAATAAGACCAGCCAAAACAGGACCAATTGCAGGTGCTGTTGTAATGACAAGTCCCATCAAACCCATTACAGCACCGCGTTTATATATCGGAAAGATGAGTAAAATAACATTCATCATTAATGGTAATATAATTCCCGTTCCAACGGCTTGGACTATACGCCCAACTAATAAAACTGCAAAACTAGGTGCTAATGCAGCTAAAATAGTTCCTAAAATAGAGAAGGTTAACGAACAGACTACTAATTGTTTTGTTGTAAACCATTGAATTAGTAGTGATGATACAGGTACAAGAATACCAATTGTTAATAGATATCCCGTAGTAATCCACTGGGCAGTCGTTGGTGATACACCAAAATCCGACATAATGTTAGTCAGTGCCATATTCAAAGCCGTCTCACTAAATAGACCGATAAATGCAGCAAACATTAGTACAGAGGCCATACCTTTAGGGCTACGTACTGGCACAACTTGAATTGATGAAGACATAAATTACTTCCTTCCTTTTAAAACAATTAATTAGACCGGTCTATATAATTTTCACAATAAATTAAGTCCCTTTTTTACTGAGACAGTAATAAAGGGATCATCTTGTTCACATTATGTAGTGGCTCACTCGATTTCTTTGTAAAACATAGCGTAACGCCCCCTTCAATTAAGGCACTAATTGTTTTACTAATTAAGCAAGCACAATCTTCGTTATAGCCACTCATTCTTAATTTATCGTAATAAAGATTTTCCCACATTGTAAAGGTTTCTTCACATGCCTGTCGTAAATTTTCATTGACAAATACAGTTTCCATAGCGAGCAATCCGAGCGGGACGTTTTTAAATTGTGTCCTTTTTTCCATGTCTCTAAATATTTCCGCAATATTTCCAATATGATATTGAAATGCTTTTATTGGGTCATTGTGAGTGGATAGATTTTCTTTAATAGCTGTTGAAATAGTCTTTGCAGATAAATGAATCGCTTCAATAGCTAATTGCTCCTTACCATCGGGGAAATGATAATATAAAGAGCCTTTAGGTGCGCCACTCACCTTAAGTATTTGACTTAACCCTGTAGCATGATAACCTTTTAAATGAAAAAGCAAGGTAGCTGCTTCTAAGATTTTCTCTCGTGATGTTTTTTTACTAGACATAGAACTTACCCCCATCACAATTATAACAATCGGTCTATATAATAATATAAGTATCTTTTTATGTTGTCAATATATTTTTTTAAATGCAATCTAGAGTTTAATAAACTGGCTTCACATGAGGGCTGGTGCACTGGTAACCTTCTTTGGAAATTCCAAGATGGGAGGTGACACCTATAATAAGCGTCCTAATGCTGATGGTTTCATTTGGCATGCTAATAGCGTTTATCATGTCCGATAAAAGTAAAAAATAATCCCTTAGTGATTTGAACAGACTTTGAGGGATTATTTTCCTTTTTGCTATTAAGTACTATTTTACTGAGTCGACGATTTTTTTTGCATCTATCAATGATAAACCATATTTCTCTCTTAATGATTTTATAGTCTTTACTTCTGTTGAACTTTTTAATATTTCTTTTGCTTCATTTTTCATATCGCCATATTCTTCAGTTTTCATTAAAAGTCTATAGTTTTCCTTTTTTAAAGCACTGTTTTGACGCATTAAACTAATACCCCAACCTAAAAGCAATAGCATAATTAGTAGTGAACTTATTTCCGACCACTGCATCTAAAAGACCTCCTCATAATTTTCTTTCAAATTTCAACTCAAACTGTGGCCTCGTTATATAATCCATATAATGGACACTTCCATTATAATCTAAATATACTTGATAGCGAGTACGTAGAACAGGAGCCGAAACCATATCTAGAACTTTCTCTTTACTAACCCAACGGCTATCTGAAGTTTCATCGGATGTTGCCAATTCCCCGCCTATAGGGTCACATACAAAATCAAACATAACTTTTGTCGGTACAATTTTTACACCACTATGTCCTTCATATGTTGCTGTATTAGAGAAAACCCCTACCAAATGGGATACTTTAACGTCAATTCCACTTTCCTCTTTTACTTCTCTAATTACTCCGTCAATTAGGTTTTCCCCAACTTCCACTTGGCCACCTGGAAATACCCAGTGACCTTCTCTACGGGTTTTTACTAATAATATTTCACCCTTGGTATTTTCTACAAAGCCTCCCGCGGCAACGATATGTACCGGCATTTGCATTATCTATCCCTCCACTTTTTCTTACTTACTAGACCGATCTGGTATGCTACTTATTCAATAAATTCGCCCGATTGATGAAAAACTCAGTTTCACACTATGACTCTCGTTTCATAGCCTTTAACAATTTATCTAGTCTTTGTGTGCCTACAACAACGGTATTACTTTTTAATTGTAGTTCTATTCCTTGTTTACCACTTATGTTGTATGCTACTTCTCCCTTGGCATTAAAACGTATACCCCAACCACCAAAACGCTTGAGCGAATTGTATACAACAGGCTTATAGCTAATTATGTCCTTATACAAAAATGATCTATAGTGAGTATGGAAGGGGGAAAAGCGTATATAAATACCATCTGTGCGGACTTCAATGATCAATTTGCACATGCGTAGTATAAACACTGGGAAGAAAATTCCAAAAGCTAGCCAAAGGATAATTAAGAGCATGTCTGGAGCAGGATTATCTCCCATCGGATCTTTAAAAATAATCTGCTTGATTGTGATATACCACATAAGTCCAGCAAGCAACAAGACTAATATCCATAACCATACTTGACGAAAATATTGTATTTCCCTAAAGATAACATCATCTTGTTTTCCCACTCAATTCCCCCTAACACGTTTTCGCTGCATGTTGATTCCGTTAAGACTAATTAGGCCAGTTCTTCTTTTTCTAGTTCTTCTAATTTTTTCTCTGTCATCATAAACATTGATAGTAAGAAAATAAACCATACGACTGATTGCAAAATCACATTTAATACTGAATCAGAAACAAAATTTATACCGAAACAAATAATAAGACCAAGTGGACTTCCATACAAAAGAAATTTCCCCGAAAACCCATTTCCCTTTTTCCACAACTCCTCATCAGATATGGAACGGGATGTCCTGTACCCATACCCTGTATCTTTATTTCTTGATGGGAAAAACTTCAAAATGCATCCTATCAGAAAAAATGAAACACCCAAAATTGCTGATAAAATCAACATAAGTTTCAACCTCCGTATATTTTTATGAGACAAGTCTGATTCCACTTAGCTTGGCTCCTATATTGGGCAATTCCTTTATCCCAAAAGAAATAAAACAACTATTCCTTAATAGCAATACTAATTTCAATGCCTCCGTCTGGATAATACTTTTCAAAATCATAAGTATAAGCTCTTTTTAATTGACCCACTTCTTCTTTTTCCCATATTTTAGTCCATGTATTAAAAACACCTTTTTCATCGTTAGTGTCAACGTTAAAAACCTCATATCTTGTATCGTTAGGAATGACGAGCTTAGTTTTATCTTTTCCTTCAACAGCAACACATAACGTATAATCTCCTCTATAATTAGATTCATATTCATGATACAAACCATATACAACTTCATTCTTCCCAGCTAAAACCGTTGATGCATTTTTCCACATGTCCGTAATCTTTTGCATAACAAGTTCATCATTGAAGTTATTTGTCCTTATCTTTTCAATAACTTTTAGTTCCATATCTATCCCTCCCCTTTTGCCGCACAATGCTGATGCCTATTAATGAAAATGTAGCTAATACTATTAAAATTAATAATTTAAAATTGCGACTATTCGTAACAGAATAGTATTCATAAAATAAAATCACATTTTACTTAAGTTCACGAACTACTCCCAAGTTTCATCTAGATGATTCAAATAGAAATGAATAGCGGTCTTATAACTTAGTATGTCATCATCGACTGTTGTATCTATTAAACATTTGAGTAATAACTCCATTGCTTGACGATGCTCATTCAAATTATATAAGGTCATCGAATAGAACGTTTGGATAGCCTTATTATTCGGGAATGATTCTATTCCTTTTTGAAATATACTTTTTGACTTTTTATATTCCCCTAAGGCTCTATACGTACTGCCTAACCCTAGTAAGGCACCTTCCAGCTCCTTCGGTGACAATCCCAATTTAATTGCCTTTTCGTAATAAGGTACTGCTTTCGTTTCTTCTCCTAATAAATCAAAACTCCAAGCGCAATGGTAGTTAATGGTCGCATGATTAGGAAACTGTTGTACGAGTTTCCTAAGCAATTCGTTAGACTCCCTATGATCACCATTTTTCCGTAAAGCAATAGCCTTTTCTAATTCTCTTTCCATTTTTACCCTCCACTTCTGGTAATTCACAGTCTGGCCCTATACTTTAATAAAAGCGCGTTTTCACATATAAATATTATGTTCGGTTGCAAATATTTTAGTTTGCCAATTCCTTTACCTTTTCTCTAAATACCATGTCTGTTGCAATACTTATCACAAAATCATTAAATATATTTCGTATCCAATATAATTCTCCACCTGTATCATCCTTCATAAATAGGGAGACAGATGTCGTCGTATTTTGAGATTCTTTGTAGAGAGCGGAAGTTAAAACAAACATGGTGGATCCACCTTTGTACCAGAGGTAATCATCACTATGACTCTTTATGTTCTTACCAAGCAAAATTTCACTAAATAATTCTTTTTCTCTTTTTGAAAGGAGTTCTCTACCTAATTTAAACATTAAATCAGCATACTGCCTTGTCGTTGAAGAGGGCATTTTATTTGTCAATAAAAGTTGTAATTTTTGATCCAACATGAAGGGTGCTTTTTTTACAAGGTGGTCAGTTTCATTTAACTTCATTTTTTCGAATAATTTATTTGATAATTCCTGATAAGACTGCATATCCATGACATTTAATTTAGCCTTAGCCGACTCTCGCTTATCCGATAAATATCCTGGCAGTAGAATAGTCGGTGTGAAATAAGCTATTTTATCATGTTTTAACTGAAGTGTTTTCAGACTTTTATTCATGATATCCAGCCCAACTCTATCGATTAGAAAATCCGTACAAGCGTTAGAGCTAAATTGCATCATTCCTTTAGCAATTTCTAGTAGAGATACTTCAGTAGAGTAATTGATTGATCTTTTCCAGTTAGGATGAGCATCCCCATCTGTATGTGGAATGTAAAATTTATCTAGTTCCTCTAACTTTACTTTATCAGTAATAGAAATCTTGTTATTCGTTACACACTTAACAAAATTAAATGCTATTATTACTTTTAATGTACTTGCCAATGGATATTTCTTATCCGAGTTAATAGAAAGTACTTCTTCTCCATTTTCTTTTAAAGTAATAGATATTTTATCTTTATTGCTTTTAAAGTAACGTAACAAATCGTACTTATCTTTTTTCATATTATGCTTATAAACGGCAATTCCTATCAAAACAACTGCAATAACTAATATCAATAATACTGCGATACTACCAATAACAATTATTTTCACTTTTTATCTCCTTAAAATAAACATGCAAAGGCTTCAACATCATCTCTTAAATGCTTTCTATCATTGTGAATGACATTATTATAATCTATTTCTAGAAAATACATAGCTTTGCTCCAGATATCGTAGAAAAAGGGGACGAATTCAAGCTCTTTAAAAACATACACTGCAATTTGTCTCTCGTTATTACGGTAAGCTTCAAAAATCCGATGATTCCCATTAATACAATAAGGTTTATTTCCAGTTAAATACTGACTTTGAAGTGCCATTACGGGGTTCTTATGATTGGTTTTTATCTTGCTTGTATCTTTATTTATATTTCCTTCATCAACAGCGTTTATTATGTCAACAGGATCAAAAATCTCCCTATTAATATGTTTTTCTCTTATATATGAAGTTGCACCATCTATGTCTAAAGCGTATTCAAAAATACCTATTGGAAACTCTGCGTACAAAGAAAATGTTTCTTGTCCTATCGGGTGTATTACTGGATAAACCTCATGTATAAGCGTATCATCGATAATCTTTTTCCACTTAAGTGCAACTTTTCCCCCATAGTCCGACTTATTTTCCATCTCATTTACACGAAGGATTAAATGCTCCAGGGGGTTAAACTTTGGTGATTCCTTTTCATAATAAGCAATTTTACTTTCATTCATTTTCATACACCTTTCTACTATAAAAAAATAGGGCTGCTCTTCATTCAAAAAATAGCGCCCGTTTATTGCATATGCTACAAAAATCAATATAGACTTTCCAAAAATCCACGAATTTGTCTAGGCGATTTTAAAATAATAATTTGTTTTTCATTAGATAACAGCTCTAGCTTTTTTAGGATTTCCGGTCTTTTTTCTTTCGGATAATTCCATATCCATTTTAAAAAGCCGAGATCGATTCTTTCTTCACAACCTTCCCCCATGTCTGGTCTCGTTTGATTCCTATACTTCACCATTCTTTTCAAAGCGCGATAAACACAAATTGCTCTGTGAATATCAAGGAAGATTATTGTATCTGCCGCATGAAGTCTTATATCCATCGTTCCACCGTAATTTCCATCAATGATCCATGCCTCATTTTTTACTAACTCATTTTGAATCTCTATTTGTTCATTCCTTGGAAGGCCTACCCAATTCGGCTGCCAAAATAGTGCATCTAAGTGATATACGTTTAGTCCCAGCTTGGCCCCTAATTGTCTTGCCAATGTTGATTTTCCCGCTCCACCAGAACCAATTAGGATAATTTTTTTCATAAACCCCTGCCTTTCTCTTATCATCTCGCCTTTATATAAAAAAGCACTAATAAACTATCCCTCCAATTACAGGAAGCTAAAATGAAGTTTACTAGGGGTCTACGTGCAAGCTATACATTCAAATAATTAGATATATTATATACTATTGTTATTTGGTATACAATTCAATTTCCGTGTTTATAAAGCGTAAAATATATATTTCATCCTTCTTGCATTCTGTTCATTTTAAAATGCAATTGGTATTAATCTCCATGATTATTCCGTTCTATACGCATACGAAAGATTAAAAATATAAAGATGAGAGTTTGGTCAATGAGAGGGAGCGCACTTCTCCTACTAGTTGTTTCCTTATAAGGGCATCATTGTATTTTTGGGATTGGTACATTTTTTAGGTGTATTTTAAAAGTCAAAAAACTTCATTGATAAGTTGGAGAAAAATATAAAATCCTTACTACATTTATTGTATTAAGGATTTTTTGGTTGTTTAATATCTGTTCAGTTACATTAGTTAGTATGCAAGATAAATGTTTCATACTTAATAAAATAAAACACGGATATTCAATATTTATAACTACATTGTATCTGTTTCTATATCATAAGGATTGATGATGCCGTAATAAATGAAGTCTTCATATTTTCCATCTTTTACTACATGATCTTTCAATAAGCCTTCTTGAACCATGCCTATTTTTTGCATAATTCTTCCTGACGCAGGGTTCGACTTGAAATAGCGTGCGAATACTTTATGTAATTTTTTCTCCTTAAAAGCAAAGTCTATCATTGCCTTTGCAGCTTCTGTTCCGTAACCCCTTCCCCAATATGCTTCACCAATCCAATACGCAATTTCTCCGTTATTAAATTTTTGATGGTTAGATAATGAAATAGCACCATATAGATTTCCGCTGATTCTATCTGTAATTGCAAATTCATATGAACGATCTTCATTGAAGTTTTTCTCGTGGTTTTCCATCCATACTAAGGCGTCGTTTAAAGCATATGGGTATGGTAAGTAAAGTGTACTTTTATAGATTTTAAAATTATTACATAATACTTGAATAGTTTCTGCGTCATTTTTTTCGAAAAGCCTCAAATATAATCTATCCGTATGAATTGTCTTGTTCAATGCATCATACTTCATCCTATGTCCCTCCCATTCCATCGTGTTTTATTTATTTCAAAAATTATATCCCATTGCAACTATTTGTCAATAGGATATATCAATTTTGTTGTCTTGTTATATATACTAAAATAGGGATACGAAACATATTGTCATTCGCATCCCCACATCGCCCATTTTTGTATTTGGTTTGGTCCCTGTTAAAAATCTAATTACTATAAGACTGGATATAACAATCCGCCTATATCTCTCCGATAAAATATATCTTCACTAACTTCAGTTTGTTCCATACTTTGATAGACCTTTTCTGAAGCTTCCATCATAGTCTTACCAGTACTGCCTACTAGCATAATGCGTCCACCTGCAGATACCATCTTTTCATTAAGTGCATCTACCCCTGCGTAAACAGTAAAAATATTCCCTTTAAATTGTGGTAATAAAATATCCTTTTTATATGTTTCTGTTGGATATCCTGAGGCTGCTAAAACTACACCAACGCAATATTCATCGCGCCAGTTTAATTGTGGATTTTTTCCTTTTTGTACATCTATCATTACTTGCAATAAGTCATTTTTTAGTAAGGGCAATACAACTTGTGTTTCAGGATCTCCAAATCGCGTATTAAACTCGATAACTTTCGGCCCTTCAGCTGTCATCATCATACCTGCGTACAGGATTCCAGTGAACGGATGTCCCTCCTGCACCATTTTTGTCGCAGTTTTCTGTATCACTTCCTTTGTTACAAATGAAACTATATCGTCCGTAATATCTGCAACAGGTGCGTAGGCCCCCATTCCACCTGTGTTAGGTCCTTTATCATAATCAAACGCTCTTTTGTGATCTCTAGCTGGCACCATTGGAAATACGTTGTCACGATGTACAAAAGCCATTAGCGTAAATTCTGTACCTTCCATAAATTCTTCTATGACAATTGTTTCGCCTGCATCACCAAATTTCTTATTTACGAGCATTGCATCGACGGCAGCAAATGCTTCCCCTTCAGTTTGCGCGACAACGACGCCTTTACCCGCAGCTAATCCGTCAGCTTTAATGACGATTGGTGCACCTTTTTCTTTTATATACTCACGTGCGGCTTCAATATCTGTGAATGTTTCATATGCCGCTGTTGGTATATGGTGTCTTTTCATAAATGCTTTTGCAAACTCTTTACTACTTTCTAGAAGTGCCGCTTCTTTTGTTGGTGCAAAAATAGTTAGGTTATTTTCTATAAAACGATTCGCAATACCAAGTTGTAACGGGTTTTCTGGACCTACAATTGTATAATCAATCTTATTTTCTATTGCAAATGCTAGTAAACCATCAATATCTTGCTCGTCAATTGGTACATGCACCGCTTCTTTCATTCCAACATTTCCAGGTGCGACAAATAAATCACGAATGCTTTTACTTTCTGCTAGCTTTTTTACAATACTATGTTCCCGTCCACCACGTCCGACAACGAATACTTTCATCAATTTGTCCCCTTTATTGTTTTCTAATTATAAAACTACATGTTGGTTCACAAAGATTAATGTCTAAAATGCCGCCTATTTGTAAATACCATCGCAATGCCATGCAAATTACATAAATCAATAGAATCTTGGTCACGTTTTGAGCCACCCGGCTGAATAATTGCCTTTATCCCTGCCTTCGCTGCCGCCTCAACCGTATCTGGCATCGGAAAAAACGCATCAGAGGCCATCACAGCTCCTTCTGCTTTGTCTCCAGCTTGATTAATGGCAATTTTAGCCGCCCCTACACGGTTCATTTGGCCTGCTCCAATTCCAATTGTTTGCCCATCTTTTGCAAGCACAATAGCATTTGATTTCACATATTTCACTGCCTTCCAAGCAAAGCGCAAGTCAGACCATTCTTCTTCCGTAGGCTTTCGTTCAGTTGGATAAGTCCACTCTTCACGATTTAGTGGGAATTGATCTTTTTGTTGCACAAGTAATAAACCGTTCGTACTATTCAAATTGAATTGCGACTGAATTTGTAGGACAGATTGATGCTTATCTCGTAAAGCAAGTAAACGAAGGTTTCTTTTCTTCTGTAAAATTTCTAGTGCCTCAGTTGAAAAGCTAGGTGCAATGATGATTTCTAGAAAAATACTTTGAAGTTTTTTTGCTAGTGCTTCGCTTACTTCTCTATTTACCGCAACAATGCCTCCAAAGATGGAGGTCGTATCACCTTCATACGCTCTTGCAAAAGCTGTCTCAATCGTATCTGCAATCCCTATTCCACAAGGGTTCATATGTTTTACTGCAACAGCAGCTGGTTCTTCATATGTCTGTAATATTTCTAGGCATGCATTCGCATCTTGAATATTGTTATATGACATTTCTTTTCCATGAAGTTGTGTTGCTGAAGCTAAGCCTTTACTTGTAATAATTGGTTCACGGTAAAGGGCAGCTTGTTGATGCGGATTTTCTCCATATCGTAAAGTTTGGGCTTTTTCATATGTAACTGTATATGTTTCCGGAAACGGATTATTCGTGATTTCGGAAAAGTACTGGGCAATTAAGGCATCATAATGTGCAGTATGTCGAAATACCTTCGCTGCTAAATGAAGACGCGTTTCAGCGTTAAGTTCATTTTTCTCTAATGTTTGAACAACCATACTATAGTCTTCGGGATCTACGACAACCGCTACATCTACATAGTTTTTTGCTGCTGCCCGCAACATCGTTGGGCCACCAATGTCAATTTGCTCCATAATTTCATCATGTGTCGCATTAATTTGTTCCAAAGTCTGTTTAAATGGATACAAATTTACAGCAACGAGATCAATATATGTAATCCCATGTTGTTGGAGTTCATTGTGATGCGTTGGTTGATGACGTTTTGCTAAAATACCGCCATGAACATGCGGATGGAGCGTTTTCACTCGGCCATTTAAAATTTCTGGAAAACTAGTAATCTCGTCAACTGCAATAACAGGAATCCCCGCTTCTTCTAAAGCTCTTAGCGTCCCACCAGTTGAAATAATTTCATAATTTAATTGTATTAAGGATTTGGCAAAATCAACAATTCCCGTTTTATCAGAAACACTTAATAGTGCACGTTTTTTCAAATCAAACTCCCCCATCTGTTCATTTCATCAAGTACTTTTCAAACTTCAACTTGCTTTGGTGAACTTCTACCATCGAGGCCAGCTTCTACCACAGATTCGCGAACTTCTACCATCAAAAGCTCAGCTTCTACCACAGATTCACGAACTTCTACCATCAAAAGCAGATCTTCTACCACGGATTCGCGAACTTCTACCATCAAAAGCTCAGCTTCTACCACGGATTCACGAACTTCTATCATCGAGGCCAGCTTCTACCACGGATTCACAAACTTCTACCATGAAAAGCCAAGCTTCTACCACGGATTCGCGAACTTCTACCATCGAGGCCAGCTTCTACCACAGATTCGCGAACTTCTACCATCAAAAGCTCAGCTTCTACCACAGATTCGCGAACTTCTACCATCAAAAGCCAAGCTTCTACTACAGATTCGCGAACTTCTACCATGAAAAGCAGATCTTCTACCACGGATTCGTGAACTTCTACCATCAAAAGCTAATCTTCTACCACGAATCCGACAGCTTCTACCATCCGCGCTATCTTCTACCTGTTTCAGCACTTTTCATTCCACCAATGTCTTCACATTGATTAATTCCTTTATTACTTTTGGATAAAGCTGGTGTTCTGTTTTCTGGATGCGGGTCTGTAATGTTTCAAGTGTGTCTTGCTCGTGAATTGGGACAGGTTGTTGGCATATGATTGGGCCTGTATCCATCCCTTCATCGACATAATGTATTGTCACGCCCGTTTGCTCGCTACGTGCTTTGTATGCGCGTGTGATGGCATCTTTCCCGGGAAAGGCTGGTAATAGGGATGGATGGATATTTACAATTTTCCCTGTATATTCATTTAATAAATTGGGACCTATCATGCGCATATAACCTGCTAAAAATATCCATTCGATTTCATATTTTTTAAGTGCTGCTAATATTGCTTGCTCGTAGCTAGCTTTGTCCGCGTATTGCTTAGGTTCAAAAGTAAATGTTGGGATATGATGCTTTTTAGCAATCTCAATTACAGGTGCTGTCGGATTATCACTTACTAATAACTGACAGGTCAAGGATTGGTCTGCAATAATTGCTTTAAAATTACTACCTCTCCCAGAAGCAAAAATGCTAATGTTCGGTTTAGCTATCAACGAAAGGACACTCCTTTTTCACGTGTGACCGTACCAATTACTTGTGCGTCCTCGTCTAGTCCCTGTAGTATTCCAAGCACTTGATCCACTTCATCTTCCGCTACAACTATTGCCATGCCAATTCCCATATTGAAAACATGAAACATTTCTGCCTCAGATATATTTCCTTTTTCTTGTATAAAAGTAAAAATATCTGGAACGTGCCAACTGCCTCGCTTGATTTCTACTCCTAGGTTTTCTGGTAACATCCTTGGGAGATTTTCATAAAATCCGCCACCTGTTATATGTGCAATCGCTTTTAATTGGCAACTTTTCATCAGATCCTTTATTGCTTTCGCATATATTTTCGTTGGTTCCATTAATAAGTCACCAAGTGGTTGAGATAGCCCGGGATAAACTTCACTTAAATTTAAGTCTGTTATTACTTTTCGTACGAGTGAATAACCATTTGAATGAATGCCACTAGCGGATAATCCGATGACCACATCACCTTCTACTACTTCGTCACCAGTTATTAGTCGTGATTTCTCAGCAACCCCTACAGCGAATCCAGCCAGATCATATTCTCCTACTTGATACATGCCTGGCATTTCTGCTGTTTCTCCACCGATTAGTGCTGCTCCCGCCTCCACACAGCCTGTAGCGATACCCGAAACAATTTGTTCTATGACATGGGGTTCTAATTTCCCGCTAGCAATATAATCAAGGAAAAATAATGGTTCCGCTCCTTGGGCAACAATGTCATTTACACACATTGCCACAAGATCAATACCGATTGTATGATGTTGTTCCAATTCAAAGGCTAATTTTAGCTTTGTTCCGACACCATCTGTACCTGAAACGAGAACTGGCTCTTTATACGGAAGTGATGACAAATCAAATAATCCACCAAAGCCGCCTACTTTCCCCAATACTTCTGGTCGCTTTGTTTGATCCACATGTTTCTTTATTCGTTGGACGGCCTCATATCCTTTTTCAATATCGACTCCTGCTTCTTTATATACGCTAGCCAAAATGTCTTTCCCACCTTCATCCATATTTTTTTCATTCCTCAAAGAAAATTACCCTTTTTGCTGATATGCTATTTCCCTTTATGTTTGCTGTGTTTACGATGGTGTTAGATAACGTGCTTGCAATAACAAAACCTATATTGACGCTATTCACAAGAACCCTGACGCTTACGTTGTTTGCGTTATTTGCATGAACCGCTCATCCTTAACCGGATATTGTCCTGTAAAACATGCCTGGCATACACCTTGGGCATTCGTTATATCTTGGACGATTGCCTTTTCCATCCCTGCAGATGATAAATAAGCGAGACTTGTTGCTCCTATTAGATGACATATTTCATGAACAGCATGGTTTGCAGCCATAAGTTCTTCCTTTGTTGACATATCAATACCGTAATAGCAAGGATTTGTCGCTGGAGGAGAGGCGATACGAACGTGAACTTCTGTCGCTCCAGCTTCCAATAACATGTTCACAATCCGCTTACAAGTCGTACCTCTAATGATAGAATCGTCAATCATAATGACCCGCTTACCTGAAACAATCCCCCGAACTGGGGACAATTTCATTTTTACCCCTTGTTCTCTTAACTGTTGCGATGGCGCAATAAATGTCCGCCCGACATAGCGGTTTTTAATAAGTCCTAATTCATAAGGTAAACCAGTGTATTCTGCATAGCCGATTGCCGCCGAAATACTAGAGTCAGGCACTCCGATGACAACATCTGCATCAACGGACGCCTCTTTTGCTAACTCTATCCCCATTCGTTTTCGAGATGCATGAACATTCACATGGTTTAAGTCACTATCAGGTCGTGAAAAATAAACATATTCCATCGCGCAAAGTTTTCTTTGTTCGCGTGAAGTAAACGGCATGGAACGAAGCCCCGATGCATCTATAATCATTAGCTCACCAGGTATTACTTCTCTGACATACTTCGCTCCAATCATATCGAAAGCACAAGTTTCAGATGAAATGACATAGGCCTCGCCTAGTTTCCCAATTGATAATGGCCGTATACCACGTGGATCGAGTGCAACTAACATCTTATCTTCTTGTAAAACGATAAATGCATAGGCACCTACCAATTTCTGTAAAGCTTCCATAAGTGCATGTTCCGTTAGCTTCTGCCCAGAACGTTTCATTAAATGAGCCAAAAGTTCTGTTGCTGTTTTCGTTTGAAAAATGCTACCACTTTTCTCTAAATCACCACGAATAGATTCCGCATTGATGATGTTTCCAATATGTGTAATTGCCATACTGTCAACCTGTGACTGAAAAAGATGCGGTTGAACATGAGAGCTTTCATTGTTCGTTGCATAGTGAATATTCCCAATTGCTGCATGGCCATCAAGCTGTTGAAAGTTAATTTGGTTAAAAACCTCATTCACCAACCCAACATCTTTACGTAGCTTTAATTCTTTACCATTATTGACAACAATTCCCGCACCATCTTGCCCACGATGTTGCAAGGCATGTAGCCCATAATAAGTAATTTCCGCTGCCTTTTCATGTCCCCATATTGCAAACATTATTCAATTTCACCCCACATAAGCTTTACTTTCCAATTGTTTTGGAAGTGCATGGTTCCATAATGTGCTTAAAGTTTCTACTTCTTCATCGATACACTTCTCATCATGACACCAAATAACAAGTTGTTTATTATTCGTTACTTCTCCAATCTGTTTTGCGTCCTCCATCATCTTTTCAAACGCTTGTTGATGCTGTTTTTTCACCGAAACAATAAAACGTGATTGGGTTTCACTAAATAATTCCGTCGTTGGATCTCCTGTTAAATGAACGAGAGCACCAAGCTCCTTACTTGCAAATAAACATTCCGCTAAAGCTATAGCCAATCCACCTTCACTAATATCCTGCGCCGAGGTGACGAGGCCTTCTTTAATGGCTGTTAACAATTGTTCTTGTCGATTCGCTTCCGTTGTTAGATGAATAGATGGTGCTTTTCCACTATAAGAGCCTTGAAGCACATTTTGTAATTCACTTCCACCAAATTCCGCCTTTGCCTGACCGATAACATAAATGAGGTCACCTGCTGTTTGAAAATCTTTTGGTGTAATATGTTTCATAGATTCATAGAGCCCGACCATTCCAATAATTGGTGTTGGGAATATTGCTTGTTCTTTTGTTTGGTTGTAGAGCGAAACATTGCCACTAATGACCGGAACTTCAAGTTTCAAACTTGCCTCACCTATGCCTGCGATACTTTGTTCCATTTGCCAAAATACTTCCGGATTCGTTGGATTCCCAAAATTTAACCCATCTGTAATCGCGAGTGGTTTTGCTCCTGCGCAAACTAAATTTCGTGCCGCCTCTGCAACCGCAATTTCCCCACCTGTTTTCGGATCTAAATATATGTATCTCGCATTACAATCTGTAGTAATTGCAATTGCTTTATCGTCATGAACAGATACAACTGCTGCCGTACTACCTGGACCAACAACGGTACAATCTCGTGCAGATGAATCAAATTGCTCATATGCCCACTTTTTACTCGCAATCGTTAACTGTTGTAAAAGTTTCTTGAATGTTTCTGCATAATCTTTTACAACCGGATGGTATTCCGCTTGTTGAAACTTCTCGAAATAAGCCGGTTCCTTTGCTGGTAAATGATAAACCGGTGCGTCATCTGTTAAGGCACTTACTGGTACTTGCGCGACTACTTCATCGTGATGGACAAGTGTAAACATCTGTTCTTCCGTTACTTCCCCAATCGCAACAGCGTCTACGCCGTGCTTTTCAAACAGTTGGATAATTTCCTGCTCACGCCCTTGTTTTACAACAAGTAACATGCGCTCCTGTGATTCGGAAAGCATCATTTCATAAGCGGACATATTTTTCTCTCGTTGCGGTACCGCATCTAAATATAAGGTAATTCCTGTGTCAGCATTACTAGCCATTTCACTCGCAGACGACGTTAAACCGGCCGCTCCCATATCTTGCATCCCGATGAGCGCATCAGATTTGATTGCTTCTAAGCATGCTTCGATTAGCTTTTTTTCAATATGCGGATCGCCAATCGCTACTGCCTGTGTATGGTCTACTTCTTCCTCCACTTCATCTGATGAAAATGTAGCACCGTGAATTCCGTCTATCCCGGTATCTCTACCTGCATAAATAACTGTATTTCCAACTCCAGCTGCAATCCCTTTTTGAATATCTTGGTGTTCTAACAATCCGACACACATTGCATTAACTAATGGATTTGTTTCATAGCAATCATCAAACTGTATTTCGCCACCAACTGTTGGGACTTCCAAATTATTTCCATAATGTGCAATACCACGAACGACTTCTTTCACAAGATGACGCCCTTTTTCCGTCTGCGGATTCCCAAAACGTAATGAATTCATGAGTGCGATCGGCCTTGCTCCCATAGAGAAGACATCACGAACAATCCCGCCAACGCCCGTTGCAGCTCCTTCGAATGGTTCCACTGCAGAGGGACTATTGTGACTTTCAATTTTAAATACAACAGCCTGATTGTCACCAATATCAACAACACCAGCACCTTCACCAGGTCCTTGCAAAACATGTTTTCCTTCCGTTGGTAACTTTTTCAACAATGGACGCGATGTTTTATAACTACAATGTTCAGACCACATCACCGAGAATAACCCTGTTTCTGTATAATTCGGTAACCGATTTAAAAGCGTTGTTATATCATCATATTCCTTATCAGTTAAACCCATTTCTTGATAAATCTTTTCAGCTTTTATTTCCTCAGGGGTTGGTTGATTATATTGCTTCACCATGGATGCCTCTCCTCCAGTTTCTAAACATTTTTTACAAAACACTATTATGCTTACATACCGATAAGCCCAATGACTGCCACTTCGTTCATGTTACAAAAATTAAGTTAAGTTAAACCTATTCGTTCAAAAATTTGATCAACGTTTTGTAAATGATACGTGTAATCAAAACACGATTCTATTTCTTGCCCAGATAAGACATTTGAAATCCGTTTTTCTGCTTTTAGTAATTGTTTAAAATGTGTTTCTGTTTCCCATGCTTGCATCGCCATTGGTTGCACGATATCATAAGCTGCTTCACGAGACATCCCTTTATCAATTAATTGAAGTAATACGCGTTGTGAAAAAATTACACCATGTGTCCTTTCAATATTTCGTTTCATATTTTCAGGGAATACAGTCAAGTTTTTCACAATGTTTGTAAAGCGATGTATCATATAATCAAGTGCAATCGTTGCATCTGGTAATATGATTCTTTCTGCTGACGAATGAGAAATATCCCTTTCATGCCAAAGTGTTACATTCTCATATGCAGTCATAACATGCCCTCGTAATACACGCGCAAGTCCTGTCATATTTTCCGATCCAATTGGATTACGTTTATGTGGCATGGCGGATGAACCCTTTTGTCCCGCCGCAAAAAATTCTTCTACTTCACGTACTTCCGTCTTTTGTAAGCCGCGAATTTCAGTAGCAAATTTTTCAATAGATGTTGCAATTAACGCTAACGTTGCGATATAAGCCGCGTGTCTGTCACGTTGCAATGTTTGCGTAGAAACTGGTGCTGGTGTTAAACCTAATTTTTCACAAACGTAACTCTCTACAAATGGATCAATATTTGCATATGTGCCAACTGCCCCTGATAATTTACCAAACTCCACATCTTTGGCAGCTTGCTCGAACCGTGCGAGGTTACGTTTCATTTCTTCATACCAAAGGGCGATTTTTAAACCGAATGTTGTAGGCTCTGCATGTATGCCATGTGTGCGCCCCATCATAATTGTATGCTTATGTTCGATAGCTTTATTTTTTAGCACTGTAATAAATTGCTGTAGCCCTTTATAAATCAGTGCATTTGCTTGCTTCAAACGATAAGACTGTGCCGTATCTACTACATCAGTAGAAGTTAATCCATAATGAACCCATTTCTTTTCTGCACCTAATGATTCCGATACAGCACGCGTAAAAGCGACGACATCATGTCTTGTTTCTGCTTCAATTTCATAAATTCTATCCATATCAAAAGTTGCTTGTTCCCGAATAGTTGTCACATCATCTTTAGGAATTACGTCTAACTCGCTCCATGCTTCACACGCTAAAATTTCTACTTCAAGCCAAGCAGCATATTTATTTTCTTCCGTCCAAATATGTCCCATTTCTTTTCTTGTGTACCGTTCAATCATTGTATTGCCTCCTGCAAAGGTCTAAGCTGTTGTTGTAATTGTTCCGCAGACTGTCCAATAAAGGTCATGTGGCCCATTTTACGTTTTTGTTTCGGTTCTTCTTTTCCGTATAAATGAAGAAAACCAGACGATAGGTGAGGTACTATATGTAAAATTCGTTCCAAATCCTCCCCGAGAATGTTCACCATATATGCCGGTTGTAAAAGTTCCACTTCTATTAGCGGCAGTCCACAGATTGCCCTTATATGTTGTGCAAATTGTGATACATTACACGCTTCTATCGTATAGTGTCCTGAATTATGTGGGCGTGGAGCCATTTCATTTATGTAAATATCTTCTCCACACACGAACATTTCTATCGCAAACGTGCCGACAACATCCATATTTTCAGCAAGTATTCGGGCTGCTTCAAATGCCTTTTCTTGTACATTTTCACTAATTATTGCTGGAGCATTTGTCTTGTATAAAATATGTTCCCGATGTTCATTTTCTGCAATTGGAAAAAATGTAATTTGACCTGCTTGTGATCTTGTGAAAACGACTGATATTTCTTTATCAAATGAAAGCCACTCTTCCACGATGCAATGCCCATGTTTATTCACAAAGTCTATTGCGAGTTGGCTATCTGCTAAAGATGTTAATTTTATTTGGCCTTTTCCATCATATCCACCCCGACAGGTTTTGATGACGGCTGGGAAGGATATTTGCTTCATAGCTTCTTCACATTGTGCGATATTTTCTACAATATAAAAATGAGGCACGGGTAGCTGAAGCCTTTGAATTAGTTGTTTTTCTTGTTGTCGATTTTGTGTTACTTGTAAAGCATAAGCCCCTTGTGGTAACTTACCTTGTTGCTCTATATAAGCCGCAGCATGTAAATCAACATTTTCAAATTCATATGTCACAACATCACACATTTTTGTTAGTTGTTGAATCGCGAGCAAATCATCGTACTTTGCCTGAATATGATGATCCGCCACTTGTGCTGTCGGGCAATTTTCTGTAGGGTCTAAAACTGCTACGTTATACCCCATCGTTTTTGCAGCCATTGTCATCATTCTTCCGAGTTGACCGCCACCAATGATTCCAATTGTTTGAGGTGGAAGTATTACATTACTTTTTTTCAAGTTCTTCCCTCATTTCTCCAACCTTTTCCTGCATTGTCCTCCGATAATGAACGAGACGTTGTTTCACATCTAGATCAAATGCACCAATAATTTGTGTAGCAAGAATACCCGCGTTCGTTGCACCCGCTTTACCTATTGCAACCGTTGCAGTAGGCACGCCAGCCGGCATTTGTACAATCGAGAGGAGCGAATCTACCCCATTCAATGTACTACTTTTTACTGGAACGCCAATGACAGGCAGATTTGTTTGTGAAGCAACCATTCCTGGTAAATGAGCTGCACCACCCGCACCTGCTATGATTACCTTTAGCCCGCGTTGTTCCGCTGACTTCGCATAGGTAAACATTTCATCAGGTGTGCGATGTGCAGAGATAACATCTTTTTCATATGGAATGTCTAATGCATCCAACACGTCACACGTATTTTTCATCGTATCCCAATCGGAAATGCTCCCCATTATAACCCCTACTAAAGGCATGAGAAAATCCCTTCTTTCTATGTAATGTATCTGTTCAAAATGGATAATTTTTTATTTTGAACAGCCCCTAAAAAATTAAAAAAGTCTATTCTCTTCCCCCAAAATGAGAGAAGATGAATAGACTTTACCTGACCACTTTTGGATCCTTTAACCCTACATAGCAAAATAAGCAATGTAGCGTCATTAAAAAATATCATCAATAACTACGTTTTATACCATCTTCCCTCATAGTCCAGCATTTACGGTGCCAGGTAGAAACTTTTGGCCATATTCCAAAATTATATGAGGACGCATATTCACTTGTTGATTCAAGCATACCAAATAGGGTAAAAGTGTGTCAACCCGTAATGCGAACATTTATTATATTTATCAATTAAATGTTCGTCAGCTTCCTTCGCCTTTCACTTTTTAAAGTCATCACGGAATAACTAACTGCAAGAGCGTATTGATTGATGGCCTATCATATTCAACTATAAGCTAGTTATTATCTCTCATATGTTAAGGATGATAAATAGAATCAACCATCGTTCGCTTAAATAGTTCTCCTGCTTTTGTTTTACCTTCGATTTCAATCGTTATACTATACACTGTATCATGTTGCGTAAAAGTTAAATATTGTGATAATGCATCTTTTCCAGTTGCAGTAATTGTTTGTGTCGATTGTGGATTTTTTGTATTTGTAATGTGGTAAGTTGCTTGCAATGAATCCGTTTGAACAACTGCTGCATCGTGTTCTATTTCATAAAAGAATTGATTCGTTGCATGTAGTTTCGATAGTTGTTCCTTCGTCCGAGTTTGGGTATGCAGTTTACTCGTTGCATCATAGTCCGCTAAAAGTAAATAAGCATTTTCGTCTTTTGATTCCAATTGGAGCTGCCATTCTCCGCTTACCGGCTTTTCAATGGTAAACGAATGAATGTACGCACCTGTAAAAAACTCATCTTTGCTTTTTAATGTGTCTACTTTTAACTTTTCTTGCTTATGATGTGGATCCAGTATGCTGACATTAGCTAAAGGACTAGCGGTTAAAAGTGTGAATTTAAGTTGTTCAACCTTTTCTTCCACTGTAATTGGAATTTGTTCCAATTTCCCCCCTTTCAATGGAGCACCTGTAATCCAACGATTTGCCGGTACTTTCATCACACTATCGTTTCGATCAATCATATCAAATACATGATTCGTCTGTTCGCTAGCAAGATAATCTTCAAAAATCGGCAAGGTAATACCCGTTCTAATATTTGTGTGACTCCAATTCTCAACTGCCAATTCTTGACCGCCTGGTAAGCGACTACTATTTACAGTTACCACACCGTCGTTTTGGCCGTAAGTCGATAAATACACACCTCCAAACCAATTTGCAGAGAAAACTGTCCCCCAGCCCGTTCCACCTAAAGTGTAAAAATTATTGGCATATGCCTGGGCCTCTTGATCTGTTTCCAGGCGAAAGTTCTCCATATACCCTGTTTGCATGGCATATGTTCCGTCTCCCTTTGCCCCGATTAAATCAGCCAACCAACTAGCGCCTGCACTATAAGCTAGATTGGCAAGTTGAGAACCATGATGCGGGCTCGACAAAGTAATGACATTGTTTACTAAATGAGAGACACCATAATAGGTGAGTGCAGTTTGCGTATCAACCCCACCTTTGCTATACGCAACAATTGTAATTGGCTTGCCATTAAAATGTGCGGATATTTCACGAATTTTTTCCGCTAGTAATTGGCCATTATCCCACATATCTGCTGATGCGCCACCCGCGTCATGCAACTGGATGAATGCCGCTTGATAACCGGCATCATATACAGCTTCAGCCATACTATTTTCCACTTCCCACCAAATTTGTGCCACATTATTTAATCCTGGAACGAACAGTAGAATTGGTGCCTCCTGTTTTAAATGGGGTGGCGTCTCACCTAGCGTCCATTCACCAGGTGTTTCATCATTACCATTACCTACCTTCCCCAAAAGCGTATTATCTTGTGATGCACTTGGTACAGGAGCATACATTGTATTCGCACTAGCAAAGCTTGTTGAAACTGTTAACATCATGAAAACAAACAAAGTCACACTTACTATTCGTTTTAGCAACATGTGCCACATCCCTTTCTTATTTTTCTAAACAATATGCAAAGGGTGCGCTTTCATGTTTGACTTTTTTAGGATAATTGAAAAGTCTCCGAAAAAATATTGATTATTATTCATCTGAATAGATAAGTGTTCTTTACTCTACACTTTTCTAAATCCTTTTTACACCCCTTGTTCACCGAAAAATCCCGAAAAAAACCTACCCAAAGTTTGAGTAGGTTTACGGTTTCGAATTATCTTCATTTTTTTCAGTTGTATTCATATGTGTCGTTGCATCCGGTGCAATTGTATCCGCAGACTTTTTTCTTTTCGGATGAAATAGTCGTCCTTTTCGAACTTGTTTTACCCAAAATCCACCATAAATTTGTTTCGGTTCATAAGCGATAATAAATGCCTTTGGGTCGATATTTTTAATCGTTTCGTACAATTTTAGTTCATATTTTCTTGGCGATAAAATTTGCATGGCAAGTCTATCCCCTTCCATTCCATAGGCAAACCAACTTGTAACACCGTATCCTTTTTCACGTAATCGACGTGTGAAATCAATATCTGGATTAGAGGAAATAACATTTACCGTTATGTAACCGAGGGCAAGTTTTTCTTCAATTTTTGTTCCAATTATAACCCCAAGCCCGTAACCAACTGCATAGGCAATTAAGTTTTGAATTTGATTTAAATTATCCAATACGAGACCTAATCCGAGAACATAAATGACCACTTCGAACATGCTAATAAAAGCCGCAATATATCGTCGACCTTTCATTGTTAAAATCATGCGTATCGTAAAAAAAGACACATATACAATATTAATGATTAAAATAATTGAGACCATGACGTACGCATTACTTAGCATAAAAACCACCCCATCCTCTACACTATTCCCGCAAATGATCCATTCATAACCAATTTTATCATTTCCCGAAAAATATCTTGCTTCACCGACCTATGTTTTGCACATATACTGTATAAGAAGATAATCACATATTGATGAAAAGACATAGATTAGAAGACGACTCTTAAGACTGTTTACATTGAGGTGAGACGATGAATCCTTTTCAGCATCATGATTGGAAAAAAAATATCGAATCCTTTCAAAAAATGAGTGATTGGCAGCAATCGATGGGCCATTTTTTTAATGATTCATTTTGGAATCAATTCGACGGAATGGTAAAACCAAATAACTTTCCACAAGTGAACATGTATCAAACCGATCACGAGTTATTATTAATTGTAAGTGTGCCAGGATTAACTGAATTGGATGACTTTAAAATATATGTGGACTACACAACGATTGAGTTAAAAGGCGTTATTGATATACACCATGATAGTGGCAATGTAGTGCAGAAAGAAATCCCTCAAGGTGCTTTTGAACGAAGCCTTACACTACCATTCCCTGTTCGTATAGATAAAATAGAAGCAACATATCGTGATGGACTTGTTTTCATTACTTTACACAGACTCATCTCAGAGGAAAATCAAAGAAATCGAATACGAATTCAATTATTAGATGATGATTAAAGCAAAAATCATGTTTTATACTGTAAACGAGACAAGCTAATGTGAAGGCATACCCCGGCTTCTTTCGCCAGGGGTCTTATCACTTTCACTCGTATTGATTTGGCCCAAATACTCTTTTTTCAAACGATGACTCTTGACCTCGCAAACGTTTTTTTAAGGATACACGCCAATTTTCAGCCAATAATTCACATGAAGCTAAATCAAGGGCACGACTTAAATTGTCTTTATCAAGATACATCACCTCGTTACATGCTGCAATAGACCATTCGGGATATGGGCGTTCAACTAATTCTATATCAATACCTGATATAATATGCCCCTCCTGTAGCACACGAAAATACCAGCCTGTGCGCCCTGTATTTTGAATTCTTAATGCGAAATCAACGACCCTATGCCTTCGAGCGGGTCTCCAACATGGGCGACGAGGTTGTGAAACTTGAATAATACTATCACCAAACTTATACGTATCCCCGATACATACCGAAAATTCATCCATCTCTAAAACTGATAAATTTTCCCCCATAGCTCCTGCATCAATGGTTTCATTTTGTAAATCTTGTTTCCAAAACGCATAATGTCCAAGCGGGTAAGCAAATAGTGCTTTTTCTGGGCCACCATGGTTCTTTTTATCACCAACTTCATCACCTTGAAGCCCCGTTTTACTTAACCAAATTTGTTCATTTCTTTCCTTTTTAAATATTCCAGTTTCCCACGGACGATCCATTGGGTCTTTTGCTCCTACTTGACCAAGTTGTTTCACTTTCCCAGTAAAAACTTTATGTACAAAAGGTTCGTTCATCATAGTCACTTCCTATAATTGTATGATATAGTAAAAGAAAATCTAGCATTATTTTATCGTAATGAGCAGGCAATTTCACTCTTTTAAATTATAGATGCGTTTTGCTAACAGGAGGGAAGATGATGGCAGAGCTACATAAAGCAACCTTTGCTGGTGGGTGTTTTTGGTGTATGGTAAAACCATTTGATCAATGGGATGGTATTCATCAAGTCATATCTGGCTATACAGGCGGGCATGTACATAATCCTACGTATGAAGATGTAAAGGCTGGTCATTCTGGACATTATGAAGCGGTAGAAATTACTTTTGATCCTACAATTATTTCTTATAAAGAAATACTCGAGGTATACTGGAGACAAATAGATCCAACTGACGCAGGTGGACAATTTCATGATCGCGGAGATTCCTATCGTACAGCCATTTTTTATCACGATGAAGAACAGCAAGAGCAAGCAGAAAAGTCCAAAAAGGATTTAGCAGAAAGTGGTAGGTTCTTAAAACCTATTGTTACAGAAATTGTAAAGGCCGCAACATTTTATCCAGCCGAGGAATACCACCAAGACTTTTATAAAAAGAATGAAGATGAATATAAAGCTGATCGTGCAAAATCAGGCCGTGATACGTTTATAGAAGAAAAGTGGTCTTAACTACAAACTTTTAACATATCTTTTTTTGAGTAATGGATGATTTTTAATTTAATAACATGTAGTGCTTGTCAAAATTACTTTTGATATACGAAACAGACTTGATAAAATAAATTGGTAGCATATTCAAGTCTGTTTTTATGCGGGCATATTTATTCATTTTCATCAACGTAAACAACATGATATAAACCGATAGAATCAATTTTCTCCTCACCATATATTTATTTTCAACAATATATATTTGGATGTTGCAAAATTCTACTATTGATTCTTTTCTTTATATTCGTGTTAACAATATACAATGTTACAACGAGTTAGGAGTATGCATATTGACGAAAGCAAAGCAAGGCTTAATTCCATTAAAAATGCTATTATTTAGTTTTCATGCGACAAATACTATTATTCTTAGTTATTTACCACTTTATTTAAGATATAAAGGGTTAAATGGGGTAGAAATTGGCTGGGTTCTCGCTATTGGTCCGCTTGCCTCCATTTTTTCACAGCCATTTTGGGGGTACATGAGCGATAAATATAAGACCGTGAAACGAATGATTTTAATTTGTTTGATTGGCCTATTATTTAGTAGTGTTCTATTTTTCCAAATGAATGGCTTAACAGCTATCCTCATCATGGGAGCAATTTTTTACTTTTTCACAACCCCTATTGGCGCACTAGGAGATAGTTTAGCCCAAAGAAGAGCAGACGAACTACGAGTTCCATTTGGATCCATTCGGATGTGGGGATCAATTGGATTTGCAACATCTTCCTTAATTATTGGTGAAGTACTTACGCAAGTCGGTATACAATATATGATTTGGCCATATTTATTATTTGGTACGATGGCGTTACTCGTTGTCCTCAAATTGGAAGATGTAAAGGTAGAATCAGAACCTGTTCAACTAAAGGATATTAAGCAATTAGTAACGAATAAACCGTTTATTATCTTCCTCATCCTGATGATGTTTTTAACAATTGGACACCGTGCAAATGATAGTTTCATTGGACTGTATATTGCACAATTAGGCGGAAAAGAAAGTTTAGTAGGTATGGGTTGGTTTGTTGGGGTAATGAGTGAAGCAGCTGTTTTCGCTTTGGCAGGATTTTGGTTTCGGAAGTTCCGACCAGTATTCTTTATTATTATTGCCGGAGCCTTGTATAGCGTACGCTGGTTTATATATGGCGCAATCAACAATCCATATCACATCATTGCGTTACAAGTTTTACACGGACTAACATTTGGAATCTTTTATACTGCTTCCCTTGATTATGTCACCCGCTTAATTCCAAAGGTACTACAATCTACAGGGCATTTACTATTTTACTCTGTGTTTTTTGGGGTTTCAGGAATTATCGGCTCCCTTTTAGGCGGAACTTTACTAGATTCCTTTGGCGGAACCGCATTATATAATATATTAGGGTCACTAAGTGCTATTGGAACAATTAGTTTTATTATCTATTATGTCATTTCCTATACCAAAGAAGATCAACTACCATTGAAAGGTAGATCATAAACATCAAATAGCTGTAATGACATAATCTTCATAAATCGAGACAATCATGGGATATTCTTTTTAGTAATTAGAAAACAACAAAAATGAACACGTAATGTGAATATGCATTGCGTGTTCATTTTATTTTATTTTCTATAGCAGCCTGTCTGGATAATCCCTTAGCGAAAAATAAGGTTAATTTTCGTATATATCATTCTTCCACCTGTGATGCGAATGCTACAATCTAGTATGTCTCAACACGATTTTAAAAATCCTTAAAGCTTCCTTACGTTAAAAAGATAAAATACAAAACAAATATAGCAAATAACAAATACATAATTGGATGTACTTCTTTAATCCGACCTTTTAAAATCATAGTGATTGGATAAAAAACAAATCCAATTGCGATTCCTGTTGCAATACTATATGTAAGTGGCATCGCAACAATTGTTAAAAATGCTGGAACGGCAATTTCAAATTGATCCCATTCGATATTTTTCAAGGAGCTCGACATTAAGACTCCGACAATAATAAGCGCAGGCGCGGTAACTTCTGATGTAATGACACCTAGTAAAGGTGAGAAAAATAATGCTAATAGGAAAAACCCTGCTGTTACAACGGAAGCAAAACCTGTACGGCCTCCTGCACCAACACCCGCTGTTGATTCTACATAAGAAGTGGTAGTCGATGTTCCGACTACTGCACCAGCTACGGTTGCGGCTGAATCAGCAAATAATGCTCTACCTGCACGCGGTAATTTATTATCTTTCATTAAACCTGCCTGTGTAGCAACTGCAACTAATGTTCCAGCGGTATCAAAGAAATCAACAAATAAAAAGGTTAAAATAACGACCAACATCTGCAATGTAAAAATATCACCAAAATGGCTAAACGCCTGACCAAATGTCGGTGCTAAACTTGGTACTTCTCCGACTATATGCCCAATACTAGTAGGTGGGGCAATTAAACCTACAATCATCCCGGCAATAGAAGTAATAATCATGCCGTAAAAAATTCCACCACGAACACCAAGTGTTAATAAAATAACCGACACGACAAGTCCAAAAATTGCTAGCAGTGTAGAAGATGAGGACAAGTCACCAATCGCAACCAACGTCGCATCATTACCAACTATAATTCCAGCATTTTGGAAACCGATAAAAGCAATAAATAATCCAATACCCGCTCCTACAGCCATTTTTAAATTAGCTGGAATTGCATTAATAATCATTTCTCGTAAACCTGATAGTGATAGAACAATAAATATAAGTCCAGAAACTAATACACCAGATAAAGCAGTTTGCCAAGGTATGCCATAACCTAACACAACAGTATACGCAAAGAAGGCGTTCAATCCCATTCCCGGTGCTAATCCAATTGGGTAACGAGCAATAACCCCCATAAATAATGTACCAATTGCCGCGGCAATAGCGGTTGCGGTAAACACTGCACCTTTATCCATACCAGTTATGCCAGCCGGTAAGTCGATTCCCTCTAGAGATAGTGTAGTAGGATTAACAAATAATATGTAAGCCATCGCTAGAAATGTTGTTAAACCTGCCATAAACTCCGTCCGATAATTTGTCCCTAATTCCTCAAACTGAAAGTATTTCTTCATGCTGCTTTTTCCTCCCTGTTTTTTGTATTGAGCAATAACGTAAGTGCCAGTTAACGATGTACAGACTAGACTAAGCCATAGAAGATAAAGGAAACACGGCGACTGAAAAGCACAGATGTTGACTTATCGTACGAAGGCTTAGGAAGTCCGCTAGTCGTTAGGCACTGGAGCTAGATATAGCTACTATCGCTATCCAACTATTCATAGCCCAATAATTTTTAAACATTAAAAAAGCACTTTTGATCGTTGAACGACCAAAAGTGCTACCGAATTTACTATGCAAGGAAAAAGTAATCAAAATAAATAGAAGTACCGTAATAACTAAGTATTCCATTTCACCTATTTTATCCAACGGTGAAACAGACTACTAGTTACATAGCCCTTTACGTAATACATCATTTATTTGTGAGTTACTATACCTGCGTAGTCAGACTATTTACGGTAGTCCGGTAGAAACTTTTGGGCCATATCCCCGAAATTATACGCAAAATATTTAATTAAATTAAACACTAATACCTAGTATTCTATCTAACGTATGTTGTTATCTTACACGTGAAATTTTGCTTTGTCAATCATGTTTTCTATTTAGTTTGTTACATATCATTTATTACCATTGTTCAATTAGTCGTGTTACTGTCCACTTATTGGTCACATTCGTTAATCGCTATTTATATCTTAAAGACGACCCTAATAAAAGGTTGTTTTCCGATTGCGTTCCTATTAAACTAAGACAAACTAATAAATCATTCATCTTTAAAGTAATCATAATCTATATCTTTAACTAAGAATGTCTTCTTAACATTTACACCCACATTATACATAATCATTAATTTTGATAGTTCCTTACCATCAATCAAAATTATTTTTTTAGACATCGATTCAAGTCTCTCTGCGTAATTCCTTGCATTCTCAGTAAATCGTGAGGTAGTGATAAAAACTCCCTTTCTAGCTCCTTTAGCATCTAATGCACCAGAGAAACTTTGAACAGCTTCCCTACCAATAGGGTTATTAATATTATATCGTTTTGCTTGGATATAGATATTGTCTAATCCAAGCTTATCTTCTTTAATAATACCGTCTACTCCCTCATCATTGCTACGCTTAGTTACTTGGCCATCACCGTATCCCATTGTTGTTAGCAATTCAACAACTATATCCTCAAACTTCATCCAATGAATGCTTCTTAACTGTTTTAGCAGTGTACCTGCCAATTCATTCTCCAATTCATCTATTTTATCATTAACTACAGTTAATGGATCAACAACTTTTTCTAATTCCTCTATCTCATCTTTAATTTCATTTATACTTTCATTCAGAAGTGTAATGCCATGTTCTGTTATCTTATATGTTAATTTATTTACTTCCTCGATATAACCTTCTTTCTTTAAACTATATCTTACACTCCTAATCCTACTAAGAAATATAGAATCACTTCCTCCTTCATACCTCATTAAACGTTGAGCCTCGTTTAAATTATAAAACTTTACTAGCCTTTCCGTAATTTCACTAGCAGTGTATGTTCCTCTATCGCTAATCATTTTTAAATAAGGTATTAATACATCTTTAGATGATGGTATACTTCTTGCAACTTCCTCATTATAATCCTTATTATTTTTCTCTTGCTTCTTATATTTAATAAAAAGCTTCTCTTCATCAGCGGAATTTGCTGGTAAGCTATCCTTTTCTAAAATACTATTAACTTCCTCCATCGTAAAACCATTATCACTCATTCTCTTAAAGAACTTCATAATTCTAAGGGATTCTCTGTTGTACATTATCTTGTTATTAATGGTAACCCTTGGTATATACCCTTTAAATCTCCCCACCCATCTTCTTCCATTTGCTTCGGACCATCCTACTAATTCCGACATCTTTGTCTGCGTTAATAATTTCGTCTCTTTCAACTTCAACACCACCCCAGCATCCTATTTGATTACAATTGTAACACCTATATCAGTTGAATCTACTATCAATTATATTTTCTAATAGGAATACGTGGAATGTCCTTCTCTTATTCCGCCCTTTATATAAAAGTTTAAATGGGGAAAACAAATCATTAATGTTGCTAATTGTTAACGATGTTGGATATACCTTTTAATATGGATTGCTTTTACATCTTCTGCTTCCTCAACAGAAAGCTCTATTTGCATAAATTCATTCCAGCGTTTAAGTCGCCATGAACAAATTTCAACATATTTTGGCTTCCTCCCTTGAATTTGTTGATTCAGTTTAAAATCATCCAGTAACTCTGTAATTTTAGTCATAAAAAAGACCCTCCTTTTCCACAAATAATGTGAATAAAAGAGAGTCTCATTTTAAAATAAAATTGTTGTGGGTGAACAGCCCTTTCCAAACGGATAACTTCCAAACCGCTGATATTACTGTTTTTTCAGCACTTTTAATCATTCGAATTTTAGGTTCCTACTCCCACTCTACTTTCACGGTGTTATATATAGAGCAATATCATTGATTATAAAGGGTTTTAAAGAAGTATCAATCTATATAAATTGATATAAAAAATTAAAATAATGCAATTTTAATGCAATAAATGCAAATCGCAATTCAGAGTTATCACTATAAAATTTTGATATCTTTTACAAGAGACGTTTCAATTGAAGCGTCTTTTTTTATGCGAAAGTTTATTAAAAAACTTAAAATTACTTCCCATATTTTTGTAACTTTAAATAATTATATTGAATTCATTTGGATGGTTTCACCTACAAATGATTTTTAAAATTAGAGGTGAAATATATGTTAGATTACACGTCTAAAAAGAATTATAACACAAATTTTAAAATCGGTAGCCTTTTTGATGGAATTGGTGTCTTCCCCCTCTCTGCTTCCCGTTTTGGAATTAATCCAATATGGGCAAGTGAGATTGAAAAAGCACCTATCTCTATTACAAAACGACACTTTCCTAACATGATTCATTTAGGAGATATTACAAAAGTAAATGGTGGGGAAATTCCACCCGTTCATATCATTACATTTGGTTCACCTTGTCAAAACTTATCTAATATTGGTAAACGAGAAGGTCTTACTGGAAGTCAATCCAGTTTATTTTATCATGCAATACGAATTATAGAAGAAATGAGGTGTGCAACGAATGGAACATATCCAGTTATCGCTGTTTGGGAAAACGTCATGGGAGCTTTTTCATCAAATAACAGGCTGGATTTTAAGGCCGTGCTTGAATCGTTCACAAATACCGAAATTCCAATGCCTACTTCTGGAGTCTGGGCAAACGTTGGAATGGTCCGAGGGAATGATGTTGATATCGCCTGGCGATTGTTGGATGCCCAATATTGGGGAAAGCCCACACTCGCTCAAAGAAGAAGACGTATTTTCCTCGTGGCAGATTTTGGAGGAACACGTGCCACAGAAATATTATTTAAAGCCCGCGATTTGCAATCGGTTTTTACGTCTAGCGGAGAGAGCAGGCTGTCCTCCCCCACTACCAGTAGAATATCTTCTCAAAAAGCAAGGTGGAAAATACCCGTCGTCCGACCCTTTCAAGAAAGACGCATGCGAAGTACAGCCAAAGAAAGAAATAAAAAAGGATTTCATGGAAGTTTCGGAAAAACAAACGATCCCTTCCCTACTTTGTTAGCGGGATCAGTCAATAACTTTTCTTTTTGGTACGAAGGGAAAGAAAATGAAGGCTATATTCGGCAACTTACGCCATTAGAATGCGAACGTTTAATGGGTTTGCCAGAAGGCTGGACAGCTTTAGGGAACAAAGGTGAAGCGATTAGTGATTATGCGAGATATAAAGCAATTGGAAATACGATTGCGGTACCATGTGCGGAATATATTATGGCTGGTATTGCAGAAGTTTTATAAATAGAACGAAACTAACGTATAACAAATTCTATCTGTCATACTTTTTTATTGCCCAAAATAAGGTGGTGTGTGATTTCTATGGAAGAAATTGAAGCAAAAGTAATGGATTGGATTGAAGATCATTTTGTTTTGAATGAGATAGAGATTGAAGATTTTCCGTTTTTTCCTCATGGAAAATTGATACGTGATAAAAATGAAGAAACCATGGTTGTTTTTTGGTGTGTAATTTATGGACGTGTGGATTATCGACTACAAGAAGCATAGGAGTGATTGATAAATGAAAGAGTATTTTTCCCGTTCCCCTCCCCTCTCCCCTTGCTTACTTATAAACAACATAAATTAAAACAAGAAGAGAGGTTTATATAATGGAACTAAAATATGTCATTCCAAATATGGAAAAAACGTTTGGGAATTTAGAATATGCTGGTGAAGGTAAGGTGGAACAACGTCGTATAAATGGTCGCATGACAACACTTGCACGTAGTTATAATCTGTACTCTGATATTCAACGTGCAGATGATATTGAGGTGATTTTGCCGCAAGAAGCAGGAGAAAAGTTTTTTGAACATGAAGAAAAAGTGAAGTTAGTCAATGCTAAAATCACTGCTGAAGGCTATAAAATTGGTGATCGTGGTTTTACAAAATACATTTTACATGCTGACGACATGGTCAAAGCATAAGGAGGAAAAAACATGAGATTAGCAGAAGGAATTGTGATTGATAAAGAAAAGACATTCGGATTATTAAAGTTTTCTTCATTACGTCGAGAAGTCTTTTTACAAAACGAAGATGGTACAGTATCAACGGAAGTAAAAGAACGCACCTATGATTTAAAGTCTCGTGAACAAGGACGTATGATCCAGGTGAGTATTCCTGCTTCTGTTCCATTAAAAGACCTTGATTATAATGCGGAAGTGGAACTAATTAATCCTGTCGCAGATACAGTCGCAAACGCAACCTTTCGTGGTGCGGATGTGGATTGGTATATCAAGGCAGATGATTTAATTTTAAAAGGGAAAACAGCATCGCCAGGCACTAATACTCAAAAATCCACTCCATCCAAAGATAAATAATGAAATTTTACCGAAAAAGAGGGAAGCGAATTCGACCAAGTGACGCCTCTCTCTTTTTTCAATTTATCTTCTTTGGACTGTTTGGTGTATGGCTCGTTTTCTTTATCCCTTTTCATGTAAATTTTTTGCTTTCAACAACATGGGAAGTTGTTCCATTTCAAACTCACTTTGTAAGTACGTATGGATTCACTTCATTAATCATTAGTTTGGTCATGGTGGCAATTTGTGCTTTTGTTTATTATCGGTATCGTTACAACCATCTAAAACAGTTGATGCATCGTCAAAAGCTCGCAAAGATGATTTTAGACAATCAGTGGTATGAAACAAAACAAGTGATAAATGAAGGATTTTTCAAAGATATCCCATCTAGTAAGGCAAAGGAAAAAATCAGTCATTTTCCAAAGATGTATTATCAGTATGAAAAAGGCATGATTCATATTCAAGTAGAAATAACACTTGGTAAATATCAAGAGCCATTGTTAAATTTAGAAAAGAAGCTAGAAAGTGGCTTGTATTGTGAATTAGTGTCAAAAGAATTACATGATTCCTATGTAGAGTATGTGCTTTTTTATGATATGATTGCGAACCGTATTTCGATTGATGAAGTCATTGCGCAAAACGGTCGTTTAAAGCTCATGAAGGCAATGGATTGGGATTATGATCAGCTGCCACATATGTTGATTGCTGGCGGAACAGGTGGCGGAAAAACGTATTTTATTCTTACGTTGATTGAAGCACTTTTAAAAACCAATGCGAAGTTATATATTTTAGATCCGAAAAATGCTGATTTAGCCGATCTAAGTACCGTTATGCCTGATGTCTATTATAAAAAGGAAGACATGATGGCAAGTATTGATCAATTTTATGAAGATATGATGGCTCGAAGTGAAGAAATGAAACAAATGCAGGGATATAAAACAGGAGAAAATTATGCGTATTTGGGTTTACCTCCCCACTTTTTAGTTTTTGACGAATACGTGGCTTTTATGGAAATGCTTGCGTCTAAAGAAAGTACAGCGGTATTAACGAAACTAAAACAGATTGTGATGTTAGGTCGTCAAGCCGGCTTCTTTCTTATTCTTGCCTGTCAGCGGCCAGATGCAAAGTATTTAGGCGATGGAATTCGTGATCAATTTAATTTTCGTGTTGCTTTAGGAAGAATGTCAGAGCTAGGATATGGCATGATGTTTGGAAGCGACGTGCAAAAACAATTTTTCTTAAAACAAATTAAAGGACGTGGATACGTCGATAAAGGAGATAATGTCATTACTGAATTTTACACACCACTTGTGCCAAAGGATCATGACTTTTTAAAAGAGATAGAGAAACAGAAACTAGCTCAATGAAGGCTGCCCAGTGCGGCGGCGTGCGAAGCGTAAGCCGCTGTGCTGGGCAAAGCCTGCGTGGCGACAGCCACGCTTTACCCCCCGTTTCTAACAGGGGGGTAGAAAAACAATAAGAAACTGTTTCAAAAGCACAGAAACCCTGATGCAACAAGTGTTTAGGTCATATTACGAAGATGTCAGCTATTAGCCTTTAGTTGACATCTTTTTTCTGTTGGGAGGAATGCACATGAATGAAGTACCTTGGTATCAACAATTAAAAGAAAAACGACTGGCATATGGCGTATCGCAAAATAAATTAGCGGTACATGTAGGAATTTCAAGGCAGTATATTAGTGAAATTGAAAATGGAAAAATGACACCGACTCAAACCTTACAAAATGCAATGTTCGATATTTTAGAACAATTTAATCCCGAAGCACCACTCGAAATTTTATTTGATTACGTGCGAATACGTTTTTTAACAACAAACCCGAAGCCAGTTATTGAAGAAATCTTACGGTTAAAAATGGAGTATATGATCCATGAGGATTATGCGTTTTATTCTTACGTGGAACAATATGTCTTTGGCGATATTGTCGTTATGGTTTCGCCAGATGAGGATAAAGGCTGTTTACTTGAACTGAAAGGAAAAGGATGTCGGCAATTTGAAAGTTTCCTACTAGCTCAGAAACGTACATGGTTTGATTTTTTCATGGATGTATTTCGAGTAAATGGTGTCTTTAAACGGGTTGACCTTGCGATCAATGATAAGACAGGCATTTTGGATATTCCGTTCCTCACAAACAAATGTCGAGATGAAGAATGTATTTCTGTATTCCGTAGCTTTAAAAGTTATCGGTCTGGCGAATTAGTTCATGGAGAAGAAAAACGTGATATGGGAAATACATTATATATCGGTTCTTTGAAAAGTGATGTGTATTTTTGTGTGTATGAAAAAGATTATGAACAATACGTGAAACACGGCGTTTCACTTGAAGATACAGACATAAAAAACCGTTTTGAAATTCGATTAAAAAATGATCGTGCCTATCATGCAGTTGTTGATTTAATGACGTATGAAGATGCGGGACGAACAGCCTTTTCCATTATTAACCGATATATTCGATTTGTTGATAAAGATGAGAAAAAACGGCGAAGTAGTTGGCCAATGAATGCAGAGTGGCAGCATTTTTTAGATTTAGGTGAAAACAGAAAAATTTATTTAACAACAAAACCTGAACCTTACACATTCGATAAAACACTTAGATGGTTGGCACGTCAAGTAGCCCCTACTTGGAAACTGGCAACTAAACTAGATGAAATCAATCAAACAACTGTGATTCAAGATATGTTAGATCAAGCGAAGTTAACCAAACGACATCAACAATTATTGATGCAGCAGGCGCTTAAAACAGAAGATGTCATTAAATGATGGATCGGAGCAATTCCATGAAAATTTTGAAATACATTTTTATTACAATCCTGGGCGGTATCGTTTTATGGTTTATTGAATGTTTGCGTCAAGTGACAAAATATTAGAATGTGGAAGGAGAAATGTAAGATGAACTTTGGACAAAATTTATACAACTGGTTTTTAAGTAATGCACAATCATTGGTATTAATGGCAATCGTAGTAATTGGTATTTATTTAGGCTTTAAACGAGAGTTCTCTAAATTGATAGGCTTTTTAATTGTTGCATTGGTTGCAGTAGGATTGGTATTTAATGCTAGTGGTGTAAAAGATGTGCTATTGAACCTGTTCAATAGAATTATAGGCGCTTAGATGGTACACTTTGTATAGTATGTTTAGATTAAATTATAGCGTAGTTTTAGGCCATTAAGGTGATAGATATAGTATAATTGATGGGACAGTATACTTTTATTTTTATGCTAAAGGAGCTTAAAGGGGGAGGAAAGGTATTGAACTTGAGATTTTTGCAATTAACAGATATACATTTTCATAATGATAACTATAATACACTAAAGATGAGAACTGAATTAATCAAATATGTTGTAGAATTAAGAAAAGATGGAGAAATTGATTTCTTACTGATAACTGGTGACATTGCCAATAAAGGTGGTCCTTATAATTATGAAGTTAAGAAATTCTTAAATGATATTGTGAGTGCTATTAATATTACAAAAAAAGATGTTCATCTTATACCTGGGAATCATGATCTCAAAAGGGATGAAATAAGAACTCTAGTTATAGATAGTATTTTAAGAGATCCTTCGCCATCTGATAAACTTGATAAATTACAAGATGAAACTTACCAAACATTAATAAATGCTCAATCAGATTTCTTTACTTTTTATAAAGAATTTTTGGGAATAGATTATCCAAGTGAAAAATTGCATTTTATCAAAAGTTCGGATAAATACAACATATTATCAATTAATACCTGTCTGATTTCAGATAAAAGTGGAGAAGAAGGAAATTTACTAATAGGAAAAAGGCGATTTTACGAATCTATTCAGGAATTATCCGCTAAAAAAGATGAAAAGAAATTGAATATTGCAATCGGGCACCATACATTGGGATGTATTGAATATGGTGAAAGAAAAACTATACAGGCGAATTTTGATGATGGTGATATTGATTTATATATTTCGGGACATGTTCATGATCCATCTCACAATATAACTATAAATACTAGTGATAATCCATTTATTGAATTGACAAGCGGTGCCATATTTTCAGATGAATATGCAGTTCCAGGATTTGTAATTGTAGATATTAATCTAGATAATGGTGATGCTACAGCATGTTATCATATTTGGAATACTTCTGATGATTATTGGTCCGTTAATAATCAAGTAAGTAGAAGAACAAAGCATGGAAAACTGGAATTTAAATTGGAAAGACTTTCAAAAGAAATAGAGTTGAAAATAGATGAAGATAACTTATCTATTGATAACGAGGAGATAGATGAGAATGAATTCAAACAATTTATAATTGATTTTCATGAAAAATTAGATTTTGAAGGGCCGACTAGAAGCAACTTAGACAATAAGGTTGAATTAGATAATAAGTTTTATAATATGAAGTGTAGCGCTACTTTTCAAAAAAGATTTGATAGATTTTCCCGTTATTTTGGAACTATATATAGCATTATGGAATCCACAGCATATGTTAGTTCTGAGAAAAAGGATCTTATTGCAGATATTATTATAGATAAATATCTTGAATATCATAATAAATATGACAATGGAGATGAGATTTTTAACTGTATAATTGACCAAATAATTCAAGAGAATGAAAATTTATTTCCATATTCCAAACTAGTTACGAAGAAGTATGTGAAGATACTTACTGCATGGAGTATATATGAATGCGATATTTTTAATGAAGATAAAAGGTGCGTTGAGCAATGAACAGTTTATCAATTCAAGATACGAGTGAGGTACTCAGATATTCTGTTGTAAATTTTGTGAAAAAGAATCGTACGCTTTCTTTTGGAAATGAATGTATTTCTTTAGAGAAATACAGAGAATCAAAAAAGAGTGAGGTGACTAATGATAAAATGAATTACTTTTTATTATCAAAATACCGCTCTGTTGAAGAGAATGTATTATTTACAGCAAAGGTATTATATGAACTTATAGATACAAAAAGTAAACATGTGGATCAGTTATTTCTTGAGTTTTCCGACAAACAAGGAATCACAATAAACCTAAATATTGAGAGAATCTTATATTTAGCTTTAACTTTTTTATTCTCATTAGGAAAAATAGTTTTCAATGAAAACATGATTAGAAAAATAGAAAATGAGGTTTAGCTATGATTTTAGATGAATTATATATTTTCTCTCCTGACAATAATGAAATTTTCAAAAAATATGTATTTAATAAAAATGGTGTGAACATAATTTTAGGTGAAAAGAGACATGCTAACGATGAGACTAATGGTGTTGGTAAATCAACTATGATTGATTGCATATCGTTTTTGCTTGGTAAATCAATCCCAAAATATTATCAAGATAATGGGGATATATTAAATAAAAATATTTACATTGCTTTAAAAATACGTACCAAAGACACTACACATTTTTTATCAAGATCTTTTAATAATCCTCGTCATGGATTTTTGTTAGAAAATACTAACGAGCTCTCAATGGATATTTCCACGTGGAAAAAGGTAACTCTTACAACTTTTAAAAATCATGTAGAGAATCTAATATTAACGGAAAAAGAGGAAAACATTACTTTTGCTGCATTAAGAGAATATATTATTAGAGATGAAAAGAATGGTTTTAATGATATTCTATTACCTAACAGAAATGGATTAAAACAATATAGATATCTAAATTATTTATTTACTCTACCAAATAAAACAGAATTTGAAATAAAAACATTCAGGGACCGCATTGAAGAGATGAATAATGAAATAAAAATCATTGAGTCAATGAGTATAAACATAACGGATTTAAAGGTGAAAGAAGAGGAAATTATAGATCAAATAGACGAACTTGATAAAGCAATAAAGAAAGCAAAAACAGTCACTCATTTTAAAAAAAGTACGAAAAACTATACCTTAATAAAAAAGGAACTCAACGATGTTCAAAATAAAATATTTGAATATGAACATGTCCGGAGCCAGTACCAAAAAAATATAGAGAATTTAAAAGAAAAAGTAAGTGAAATAAAACAGCTTGAAAACGTGGAACAATTTTATAAAGATTTAGTAGGTTTTTTTCCCGATGATGTAAGGGAAAATTACCAGAAAGTAAAAGAGTTTTATGATTTTATGGTTGATAGCAGGGGGAATTATTTTAAGGATAAAATTTCTTCTTTAAATAGTAGGCTAAAAAAATTGAACAGCCAAAAACAAATTTTGGAGAAGGACTTAGAAGAAACTTCTAAAATATTTATAAGTGAGAATTATGTAGAAGACATATCTCTAGTAATGGACAAGAAAAGAGATAAAGAAGTTGAACTGGCTGAAGTCAGGGTAAGAATAAATGATTATAATAAAAAGAATGAAATTGTAGAAAACATAAATGAGATTCAACATAAAGTGTTAAGGATTAATTCAATGCAATATGATGAGTTTCTGTACTTTGATGATTTGAAAAGAAATCTTCAAACTTTATTTAACGAATTAGTTGATGTTTCTTATAATCAACATGGTTTTCTTGATTTTGAATATGATAATAGAATTAATTACAGTAAAACCTCTACTACTGGTAGGGTAAAAATTAGTTGTTCTATTCCTGATGAGAGATCACATGGTCGCTTGCATATGAAAATTAACATGTTTGACTTAACGTGGTTTTTGCATAGAGTATTAAATAACTTTGATATAAACTTTTTAATACATGATGGCTCATATTCAAATCCTGATCCATACGTAAAAGGAGTACTGTTAAGGCACTTAGACAAAAGATTAAAAAAGAATACTAAAGGACAATATTTTGTAACTATCAATAAAACTGAATTGACAGAAGAGGATTTGGGATACTTTGAAAAGCAAGATATGGTAGTTGCAAAATTGGACAGATTAAATGATGAAAAAAATCGATTTTTTGGCTTCAAATTTTAAAAAATAAAGTGGATATTAGAAATATATTCTAATTGTCCCAACTTGGCAGCTAACTTCAAACAGTTAGCTGTTTTTTTATGCGCATTTTTAACAAAAAGGATGTGAAAAATTAATGGACATGCAAGTATATATCGCCAATCTCGGAAAATATAATGAAGGCGAATTGGTTGGATCGTGGTTTACACCACCCATTGACATGGAAGAAGTGAGGGAACGCATTGGCTTAAATAGTGAATATGAAGAATATGCCATACATGATTATGAATTGCCATTTGAGATTGGTGAATACACTCCAATCTCTGAAATCAATCGGTTATGTGCGATGGTAGAAGAATTAGAAGGATCGCCGATTTATCATGAACTATCTGAAATTCAAGGCTACTGGTTTGATAGCTTGGAAGAATTGCTAGAAAATCAAGATGATATTATCTGTTATGCAGATTGTGAAGATATGGAAGATGTGGCTCGTTACTATGTGGAAGAAACAGGCATGCTTGGTGAAGTCCCTACTAACTTACAGAACTATATTGATTATCAAGCGCTTGGTAGAGATTTAGAAATAAACGGGAGTTTTCTTGTTACGTCACATGGTGTGTTTGAATATGTTGGATAAGTAAATATAAAAATTTGTGAAACAGTCTGTGTTCATGCAGGCTGTTTTCTTCTTTGAAAGGAGAACTTATGAAAAAACTAAAAAGTTATACACGTATTTGGTCAGTTGAAAAAGTCATTTATGCGATTAATGATTTTCGCTTACCCTTCCCCGTCACGTTTAATCAAATGTCGTGGTTTGTACTTTCTTTATTGCTTGTCATGGTACTTGGTAATCTTCCCCCACTCTCATTGATCAATGGAGCGTTATTAAAATATGTGGGAATTCCTGTTGGCTTAACATGGTTTATGAGTCAAAAAACATTTGATGGAAAAAAGCCATATAGCTTTTTAAAATCCGTCATCACTTACTTTTCACGCCCTAAATTAACTTATGCAGGGAAGCCAATCAAATTACAACAAGTGAAAATGAATGAAAGTATTACAGCTGTGAGGAGTGAACTGCATGCGTTATCCGATTAAATATATAGAAAATAATCTTGTCTTCAATCATGATGGCGAATGTTTTGCTTATTATGAATTGCTTCCCTACAACTATTCTTTTTTGTCACCAGATGAAAAAATCCAAGTGCATGATCACTTTCGCCAATTGATTGCACAAAATCAAGATGGAAAAATTCATGCCCTGCAAATTAGTACGGCTAGTAGTATTCGTTCTGTTCAAGAGCGAAGTAAAGAATTGATAACTGGAAGGTTAAAAGATGTTGCTTATGCACGAATTGATGATCAAACCGAAGCGCTTGTTTCCATGATTGGGGAATATCAAGTAGACTATCGTTTCTTTATTGGTTTTAAATTGCTCTTGAATGAAGAAGAAATCAGTATGAAATCTATGGGGAAATCGATTAAAAATTCACTATCTTCTTTTGTTCGTGATGTGAACCATCACTTAATGGGCGATTTTGTTTCCATGCCCCATGACGAATTGAGACGTTTCTCTAAAATGGAATCTTTGCTGCAAAATAAAATTTCAAGGCGTTTCAAAATACGTACCTTAGATAAAAATGATTTTGGATATTTGATTGAACATTTACATGGTCAATCAAATATTGCTTATGAGGAATATGACTATGTGCTTCCCCTACAAAAGTTAAAACATGAAACTTTAGTGAAGCGCTATGACATCATCAAACCAACACGTTGTTTAATAGAAGAAAATCAGCGTTATTTAAAAATCGAACAAGAAGAACAGACAACATATGTTGCTTATTTTACCATTAATTCGATTGTCGGTGATTTGGAGTTTCCATCAGATGAAATCTTTTATTATCAACAGCAACAATTCACCTTTCCGATCGATACATCCATGAATGTAGAAATTGTGACGAATAAAAAAGCATTATCAACTGTGCGGAACAAGAAAAAGGAATTAAAAGATTTAGACAATCATGCGTGGGAATCCAACAATGAAACAGGAAGCAATGTGTTAGAAGCGTTAGAACAAGTGAATGAATTAGAAGATGTACTCGATCAAAGTAAGGAGTCGATGTACAAGTTAAGTTATGTCATCCGAGTTTCGGCGTCTACCTTAGATGAACTGAAACAACGGTGTAATGAAGTGAAAGATTTTTATGATGATTTAAACGTAAAACTTGTTCGTCCTTTTGGGGATATGATTGGTTTGCACAGTGAATTTATTCCCGCTAGTAAACGATATATGAATGATTATATTCAGTACGTTACATCTGACTTTTTAGCTGGGCTTGGATTTGGTGCAACACAGATGCTTGGTGAAACAGAAGGGATTTATTTTGGCTACAACTTGGATACAGGAAGAAATGTATATCTCAATCCTAGTTTAGCGAGTCAAGGTGTGAAAGGTTCTGTCACAAATGCTTTAGCTTCGGCATTTTTGGGCTCACTTGGTGGTGGGAAATCTTTTTCAAATAACTTACTTGTTTATTATGCGGTGCTATTTGGCGGACAAGCTCTTATTGTTGATCCAAAGGCGGAACGGGGCAATTGGAAAGAAACATTGCCTGAAATGGCACATGAAATTAATGTGGTTAATTTAACAAGTGATGATTCAAACAAAGGACTACTTGATCCTTTTGTCATTATGAAAAAGAAAAAGGATTCGGAGAGCCTTGCGATTGATATTCTCACCTTTCTCACAGGAATTTCCAGTCGTGATGGTGAAAAGTTTCCTGTGTTACGGCGTGCGATTCGAGCGGTCAGTCAACAAGAGGAACAAGGGTTGCTTCTTGTCATCCAGGAACTTAGAAGTGATCCGAATCCATTAGCTGGTCCAATTGCGGACCATATTGAAAGTTTTACGGATTATGACTTTGCCCATTTATTATTTTCCGATGGAACGGTGAAAAATTCGATTAGTATAGAGAAACAATTAAATATCATTCAAGTCGCTGATTTAGTTTTACCCGATGCGGAAACGAGTTTTGAGGAGTACACAACAATGGAATTGCTTAGTGTTGCGATGTTGATTGTAATTTCTACCTTTGCATTAGACTTTATCCATTCTGATCGAAGCATATTTAAAATAGTTGATTTAGATGAAGCCTGGTCCTTCCTACAAGTTGCTCAAGGGAAAACACTATCTAACAAACTAGTAAGGGCAGGACGTGCCATGAATGCTGGTGTATATTTTGTGACGCAAAACGCGGATGATTTAACGGATGAGAAATTGAAAAACAATATCGGTGTGAAGTTTGCCTTTCGTTCTAGGGATATTAATGAAATCAAAAAGACATTAGAATTCTTCGGCGTCGATAAAGAAGATGAAGGCAATCAAAGGCGACTACGTGAACTAGAAAATGGGCAATGTTTGATTCAAGATTTATATGGACGTGTTGGGATTATTCAAGTCCATCCTGTTTTCGAAGATTTATTTGATGCCTTCGATACTCGACCACCTACAATTGAAAAAGAGACGAGGTGATGATGTGAATAAACGACAATTGAAAAAGGTGATTTTAACGGTAGTACTCATTGGTGCTGCCGTTTTTCTATGTCTTCTTTTACTTGGTACATTTGCACAAGCTGCGGGATTGGTAGATGATACGGTATCAGAAGATAACTTATATTCCCTTTATCCATTAGATCATTACCAACTTGATTTTTATGTCGATACAGGTTGGGATTGGCTGCCGTGGAACTGGAATGATGGAATTGGTAAACAAGTCATGTATGGACTCTATACGATTACCAACTTCATTTGGATAATAAGTCTGTATTTATCAAATGCGACAGGCTACTTAATCCAACAAGCCTACTCCCTTGATTTCATTTCTCAAACAGCAGATGCGATCGGAAAGAACATGCAAACATTAGCAGGAATTACGGCAAGTGGTTTTAGTAGTTCGGGTTTTTATGTTGGATTCTTGCTTCTGTTTATTTTAATCATTGGAATATACGTGGCCTATACAGGATTAATGAAACGAGAAACGACGAAAGCGATTCGAGCGATTCTAAACTTTTTAGTCGTGTTTCTCTTATCAGCTTCTTTTATCGCTTACGCACCAACATACATTACAAAAATCAATGATTTTTCAGCAGATATTAGTGAAGCAAGTTTAGATTTAGGAACAAAAATCTTAATGCCGAGCTCTACTAGTCAAGGAAAAGATAGTGTGGATATGATACGGGATAACCTCTTTTCTATTCAAGTAGAACAGCCATGGATGTTGTTGCAATTTGATGATTCGGACAAAGAGACGATTGGAAAAGATCGCGTTGATACGCTAGTTTCGACTAGTCCAGATTCTAATAACGGAAAAGATCGTGAAAGTGCGGTGAAAGCAGAAATCGAAGATCATGACAATAAAAATTTGACTATAACGAAGACCACAACACGTTTAGGCATGGTCTTCTTTTTATTTCTATTTAACATAGGAATATCCATTTTTGTTTTCCTATTATCAGGCATTATGATTTTTTCGCAAATTCTATTTATTATTTATGCGATGTTTTTACCGATTAGTTTTCTATTATCTATGATTCCAACCTTTGAAAACATGGGAAAACAAGCGATTATGAAATTGTTTAATGTGATCATGCTTCGTGCAGGCATCACGTTAATCATTACCGTTGCTTTCAGTATTTCTTCCATGCTTTACAGTTTAACGACGAGCTATCCATTTTTCTTAATTGCCTTCTTACAGATTGTCACGTTTGCGGGCATTTACATGAAACTTGGTGACATTATGAGTATGTTTAGCTTACAAAGTAATGATTCACAGAATGTTGGCCGTAAAATGATGCGTCGGCCTTATCGCATGTTTAATCGTGGGGGTCGCCGCTTACAACGTAATATTACACGTACACTTGCAGGGGCAACTGCTGGAGCGACGGCTGGTGCATTAGTTGGTCAATCTAAAAAAACAAAAGGAAATTCATCCCCCCTTCGTCCGTTACAACGGCTTACATCATCATCTAAAAAGAATAGAGAAAAGACGAAAGAACAGGAGAATCCGACTTCATTAAGTCAAAAGTTTGGTCAAGTAACGGGCAAGGTACTTGGTGCAAAAAATCAGATTCGAGCAAATATCAAACATCGAAAAGAACAATTGGTTGATTTACCAACGAATACAAAATATGCGGTCATGCAAGGCAAAGAACAGTTGAAAAAGCCTGTTCATGAATTCAAAGAAGGTGTGGTGCAAGCGAAGGAACAAAGAGAAAAAGTAGCAAAAGAACGCTCAATGAAGCATCGCCAATCAATAGCTGATAAACGACGGGCATTGGATAAAAAACGTGCAGCTTCTCGTGAGCGGTCTACTCATACACGGCCAGTTACTCAAAGAGAACCGATGGTAGGAAGAATTGTAGATCAAGGAAAGACATCAACAAACGCTCAAGGACATGTAACCCGTAGGATGCAGGATCCATTCAAACAGTCGAAGTTGAATAGAAAGGTATCAGTTTATAAAGAATGTCCCGAAATGGAACGTAAACAAAATATACGAAAAGTGATGAAACAACAAGATAACCCAATCAAAGTAATAAAGAAAAGAAAGCTTCAGAAACGTTCCGCGCCTACACATAGGAGGGAACGTCAATGAAGGTTATGCGATTAAAAATAATGCTCATTACGTATGGAGTAGGCTTTCTACTCTTCTTTGGCTTATTAGTCTTTGTGGCACTTTTCATTTCTAATGAAGATGATTCATCAGGAGGAAATGATTTTGACATGGATAGCGGTGGAAGCGTTTCTGTGTCAGCAGATGTATTAAAACATCGCTCAACAGTAGAAAAATATGCGAAAGAATATGGCGTCAGTGAATATGTGTCAACATTACTTGCAATTATGGAAGTCGAAAGTGGTGGGAAATTAATTGATGTGATGCAATCAAGCGAATCCATGGGATTACCACCGAATACTTTAAATTCGGAAGAAGCATCTATAAAGCAAGGAGTAAAATACTTTGCAGACTTAATTCAATCCGCAGAATCTAAAGAAGTAGATGGAAATACGGTTATTCAAGCATATAACTATGGCGGTGGTTTCATTGATTATGTTGCACAAAGAGGAAAAAAGTATAGTTTTGACTTAGCGCAAAGTTTTGCGAAGGAAAAGTCAGGTGGAAGTAAAACGACTTACTCCAATCCTATTGCGGTAAAGAAGAACGGGGGTTGGCGTTATTTGTATGGCAATATGTTTTATGTTGATTTAGTTAATCAATATTTTCACTCCCCACAATTTGATGGTGACCTTGTGCAACTTGTGATGGATGAAGCATTGAAATACGAAGGCTATCCTTATGTATTTGGTGGAGATAACCCAAATACGTCTTTTGATTGTAGTGGACTGACGCAATGGAGCTATCAAAAGGCGGGCATTCATTTGCCAAGAACAGCACAACAACAATATGACGTGACAGAACACATCTCTTTGTCTGAAGCAGAACCAGGTGATTTAGTATTTTTTCACTCAACGTATAATGCTGGAACGTATGTTACCCATGTTGGAATTTATCTTGGAGACAATCAAATGTATAACGCAGGTGATCCGATTGGCTATGCAGATTTAACAACTGCCTACTGGCAAAAACATTTAATTGGGGCTGGACGCATTAAACAATAGAAAGGGTTGGAATAGATGAAAAACAAATTTAGAAAAAAAGAAAAACAAACAGTGGAAACAAAGTCATCGAAAACAAAAGTAAAAAGTGTTGGCACACGTAAGAAATCCGTCACGGTTTTGTGGGTTGTATTAATCAGTAGTCTTGCCTTTGGGATTTATAAGAACTTTACGGCAATTGACCAACATACAGTTCATGAAAAAGAAGTCATTGAAACAAAACTTGTGGATACAAGTGCAATTGAAAGCTTTACGAAAAACTTTGTGAAAGATTACTATACGTGGCAAAACAATAAAGAATCGATTGAACGACGAGAAGAAAAATTAAGTCTTTATCTAACAAAGGAATTGCATGCTTTAAATACTGATACAGTAAGAGCAGATATTCCTACTAGTTCGAGTGTTAGTGATATTGATATTTGGTCAGTATCACAAGAAGATGATGGTACTTATGCGGTTGTTTATACGGTAAAGCAAAATATTACGGAAGATAAGAATAGCGAAAAACATAGTTCTACTTATCGGATCTTGCTTCATCAAGATAGTGTAGGTAACTTAATCATTACACAAAATCCTACTTTATGGAACACTCCGAATAAATCAGATTATGAACCAGAGCAATCTGAAAGTGATGGTACTGTTGATACTAATATGGTACAAGAAGTAACTGAGTTTTTGGAGACGTTTTTTACATTTTATCCTACTGCCACGGATAAAGAACTTGCTTATTATGTGAAAAACAATGCATTGCCAGTAGTCGGGAAGAATTATTCATTTTCAGAGCTCCTCAATCCTATATTTCAACAGTCCGAAAATCAAGTGCATGTTTGGTTATCAGTGAAATATTTAGATGAAACAACCAAGACAACGCAAGTTTCACAGTATGCATTAACATTAGAGAAAGATACAAACTGGATGATTGTAGGGAACCATTGATGTACAGGTAAGGTAATTTCCCTCTTGATTTTTGATTATAAATCAAGAGGGAAATGAATAATTATGGATTGTTGTCTTGCTCTAGTAAACAAATCCAATCGACATTAACAACAGTTATTATTTTCTTTAATCACAAGTCCTCCGTCTTCTTCGGTTCCCTCAAAATCCAAAGTAATGTTCTCCGTAGCATCAACTACCTTTTTATCAACACTCACATTAATTCCATTAATGACTTCGACTTTATCATCATCTCGCTGTTCTGCTAGAGTAACTCCAAAATTTGGTCCACAACAACCTACTCCTTCAAATGTAAAGCGTAAATTAATCTCTCCATTTTCCTTCATCATTTTTTCAATATACGATTTTGCTTGATCTGTAATAATCATTTATAAACCTCCGCCGTATTTATAGTTAAATCTCTTATTGCCTCATATCCAACAGGATTTTTAATTTTCCAAGGGATAATTACGTAATTGTTGTTTGAATGTTTTTCTACTTCTTTTATCCACTCTATTTCTGATACTGACCGTCCATGTAAGATGGGGTCAATTGTATGAGTAGCATATAAGCTTTGATTAATAACCCACCATTTAGGGGTTATATTTGCTCGATTTAAATCATCTTGCAAACGGCTCGCTTCATGAACGGGAGTCGCTTCTGCCAGGGTAACGATAACAACTGTTGTTTCTTTTGGGTTCCTTAATCGTGGCAGTAGTTGTTGAACTGATAAAGGTACTTCCCCTGTGGATCTTTCCATTTCTTTATGATAAGCCTGAGTAGAATCTAGTAATAAAAGTGTATGCCCTGTCGGTGCTGTATCAATTACAATAATTTCGTCATTTGCCTTTTCTACGATATTAGCGAATGCACGAAACACTGCAATTTCCTCTGTACAAGGTGAACGAAGATCTTCTTCTAAATAAGCGATTCCTTCTTTATTTAATTCATGTTTTGATGCTTCGATAACTTCTTCTTGGTACTTTTCTACTTCCACTTTAGGATCAATCCGACTAACGGTGATATTTCCAGTTTGATGATTCAACACTTCATTAATATGTGCAGCTGGATCTGTTGTCGTTAAATGAACTTTCTCTCCTCTTTCAGACAGTCCAATGGCGATAGCTGCGGCTACTGTTGTTTTTCCAACGCCACCTTTTCCCATTGTAAAAATAATTCGCTGCTTACTCTCTTGGAGATCATCTATTATTCTTTGCAAATGAGGTGTTTCTATATCGATAAACGATTCTTTTTCATGGTTATTCGAGAACGTTTCATCAAAAAGACAACGCATATTTTCAATTCCAGCGATATTAAATGGTGCCAATTGAATTTCATAAGTTGGAATGTTTTTTAAATCGTCCGGCATTGACGTAAGAGCTTGTTGTTGACGTTGATAAAACGCAGTAGATGTTTCGTCTTCTTTGACATAATTCTTCATTACACCATTAACAAGTAATGTTTGATTATTAATACCGATTTCACCAAGTTCTTTTGAGGCTTTTGTTACCTCTAATAATGGAGAAACCTCAGGACGTGTAACTAACATTAACGTTGTCTGTTTAGGATCTGAAAGCGATTGAACAGCCGCACTGTACATTTTCTTTTTTGTTTCTAGACCTGCTAAAGGACCTAAACAAGATGCTCCATGAGTGTTTTCATCTAAAAATCCACTCCAAGCAGTTGGCAATTGTAATAAACGAAGCGTATGCCCAGTCGGTGCGGTATCAAAAATAACGTGATCATAAGTTTGACTAATTCCTTCATCTGTTAATAGAGAAGAAAACTCATCAAAAGCAGATATTTCTACAGTACAAGCACCTGAAAGTTGTTCCTCCATTTGATTAATAACAGCTTTAGGAAGTTTATCACGATATGGTCCGACCACATTATCTTTATATTCCTTTGCAGAGATTTCTGGATCAATGTTAGCAACATAAAGATTTTGCATATTAGGAGTAGGCTTGGGTTTATTGGTTAATTCTACATCAAACACATCTTGTAAATTTGATGCTGGATCTGTGCTAACAAGCAATACCTTTTTTCCTTCGTCTGCCAAAGATACAGCAGTAGCACAGGCTGTAGAAGTTTTTCCTACTCCTCCTTTACCAGTAAAAAATAAAAATGGTGTTAACTCTAATTTATTCGGATGGAAAAATGTATTCATTATTTATTCCCTCTCTCCTTTTTATAATTGAATTCGGGGCTTTGCAGCAAGTGTTTCTTTAGTTAATCCTGTTAACTCCTGTAATTCTTCATTTGTTAAGAACTCCTTTACTTTTTTTATTTCTCCATCTACAACTGTGACTGGCAGAACATCTGGCCCCTTTTCATTTAATAGCTTACTAATAATAGGTGATTCAGCAAAAGCATGAGGTTCATTTGCTAAATTGTATCTTATGATTTCATAACCTTTCGCTTTCAAGTTTTCTGTAACAGCAGCCATACGTATTAGTTCAGGATTTACACTTGGTCCACAGACACCAGTGGAACAACACATCGCAGGATCAAAAATCTCAATTTTTTTCATTGTAATAAGCACTCCCTTTATTATTTAAAAAACTCACATAAACAGTTGCTTATATAAGCGTTTGGTTATATACTATTCCTGTAGATTGTTTTTGTCAATTAATTTTGACGGCATTAATCAATTTGTCATATTTGTAGACATTAGCACTTAGTTATGTAAAAGGTGGTGAATTTCATGTTAACTTATTCGAATGCTGAACAAATTTTAAAAGCAATTGGTGAAGAAACTAGATTAAAAATTATTTCCTATTTGACGATTGATTCTTTTTGTGTTTGTGAATTGGTTGAACTTCTTCAAATGAGTCAGCCATCTATCAGTCAGCATTTAAGAAGATTAAGACAGGTGGAAATCATTTTAGAAGAAAGAAGAGGAAAATGGATTTTCTATTCTCTCAATAAAGAGCATGAACTATATACGTTGGTTCTTCATTTGACTAGCATGCTACCTTCAAAGAATGAAAATATTCAATCATTCGTGGTTGAAGGAAGAAGAGTCCTTTGTGATTAATTGATGATGAAATAGAGAGGAGCTTTATTTTGCTTTTTTGGGCTATTTTTATTTTTTTAGTAACACTCATTTTAGTTATTTGGCAACCTAAAGGGTTGTCGATTGGATGGTCTGCAATTGGTGGAGCTATTCTTGCCTTAATAGTTGGAGTGGTTGAATTTAGTGATGTAATTGCAGTAACAGAAATTGTCTGGAATGCGACACTCGCATTTGTTGCTATCATTCTGATTTCCTTAATACTCGATGAAATAGGATTATTTGAATGGGCTGCGCTTCATATGGCTAGAATAGCAAAAGGCAATGGAATAAAAATGTTTGTTTATATAAGTATTTTAGGCGCAATCGTGGCTGCTTTATTTGCAAATGATGGTGCAGCTTTAATACTTACACCAATTGTACTTGCAATGGTTCGTAATTTAAATTTCAATGAAAAAATGATTTTTCCATTTATTATGGCTAGTGGATTTATTGCAGACACAACTTCCTTACCCTTTATAGTAAGTAACTTGGTTAATATCGTTTCAGCCGATTTCTTCGGTATTGGTTTTGTGGAGTATGCATCTCGAATGATTATTCCAAACTTTTTTTCACTGGGTGCAACGATCACTGTATTATTAATTTACTTTCGAAAAAGTATTCCAAGGTCATATGATGTATCTAAATTAAGTGAACCTAAAAATGCCATAAGGGATCACAAAATGTTTCGTTTATCATGGTATGTCCTTGGATTATTGGTAGTTGGTTACTTTGTAAGTGAGTTTATTAATCTTCCTGTTTCTATTGTTGCAGGTGTTATAGCGATATTCTTTATCCTTATGGCAAAAAACAGTAAAGCAGTGAATACAAAAGCAGTTATTAAAGGAGCACCATGGGCTATCGTATTTTTCTCAATCGGAATGTATGTGGTAGTATATGGCTTGGGAAATGCGGGACTTACAGATGCTCTGGCCACTCTTATTCAAGCGACAGCAGAACAAGGCTTATTCGTCGCTACAATAGCAATGGGCTTTATCGCTGCTTTCTTATCATCCATTATGAACAATATGCCAACAGTTATGATTAATGCCCTGGCTATTGCCGAAACTGATACTTCGGGTGTAATTCGAGAAGCACTTATTTATGCTAACGTGGTTGGATCTGACTTAGGACCAAAAATCACACCGATTGGTTCACTCGCCACTTTAGTATGGCTCCATGTTTTATCTCAAAAAGGAGTTAAGATATCATGGGGAACTTATTTTAAAACTGGAATTGTTATAACAATTCCAATCTTACTTTTTACGTTATTAGGTCTTTATCTAACACTTACTATATTTTAAAGGAGAGTTATCATGGAGAAAAAAACACTTTACTTTTTATGCACAGGGAATTCTTGTAGAAGTCAAATGGCAGAGGGGTTTGGAAAGAAATATCTTAGCGATGAATATGATGTTTATTCAGCAGGGATTGAAGCACATGGATTAAACCCTAATGCTGTCAAAGCAATGAAGGAAGTTGATGTGGATATATCTACTCAAACTTCTGATATTATTGATAAAGAAATTTTAAACAACGCAGATCTTGTAATTACTTTATGTGGTGATGCAAAAGATAGTTGTCCTATGACACCGCCACATGTAACAAGATGGCATTGGGGTTTTGATGATCCAGCGAAAGCTGAAGGTACGGATGAAAAAAAGTGGCAAGTTTTTAGGCAAGTAAGAGATGAGATTGAGGAGAGAATTAAAAAGTTTGCAAATGAAGGGAAATAAAGAAAAAGCGAAGGGCTTCTATTGCCTTCGTTTTTCTTTAACAATGCATTATTTAGATTTATGAGAATAAAAAAGTAGACCAAATATTTATTTTGATATCTTTCCCTGCTTAATTGTATTCAATAAACAATAAAAAATCACCTTAAGTCTTGACAAACTTATAACTTTGATTTACATTTAATACATCAAAAAAAGTTGATATATTGGTGGAGGGAAAAATATGGAACTAATTAAAAATGTAAAAGAATTAAGTGATGATGAAGCTCTCGATTTTTATGAAAATATGTTTAACGCATTAGCCGATAAAATAAGACTAAAGATTTTAAATGAAATTAATAAAAGTTCAGATAAGAGCTTATGTGTTTGCGATTTAGAAGAAAAATTAGAAATAAAACAATCTAAACTTTCTTATCACCTTAAAAAATTAGTAAATGCCAATATACTGGTTTCAGAAAAGCACGGCACCTGGAATTATTATAGAATTAACGAAGAGCAATTACAACTTGTTCTAACTGAAGATACTTGTTGTAAGATTTTTTAATAAGTGTCTTACTTTTTTATCATATTAATCAACTTTTATTGATTAATATATCAAGAAAAATTGATTAATCATACAGGAGGAAAATCATGGATAACTTTTTACAGTTTCTACAAACCTTTTTTACACTTTTCATAGAATTGACGGTACTTTTTATCTTTATCAGTTTTTTAGTAAGTTGGCTACAACAAAAGGTTACAGAGGATCGAATCAAACGTGTTCTTGATCGACCAAAAAAATGGAGTGGCTATCTTTATGGCACAGGACTCGGTGCCTTGACACCTTTTTGTTCGTGTTCTACAATCCCAATTTTAGCCGGATTGTTATCTTCAGGAGCGCCATTTGGGCCATCTATGTCATTCCTGATTGCCTCACCCCTTTTAAATCCATTAATTCTTATATTGCTTTGGACTTTGCTAGGGTGGAAATTAACATTGATTTATGCAATTGTAGTAGGCATATTTTCAATTCTTATTGGTATCGTTTGGGAAGCCTTAGGATTAAAGCATGCTGTTAAAGACGTTACTGTTAGGAAAGGTTCTTCTTCAAACGAAGAACAAAATGTTTCTAAATGGAAGTTAGCTTTGCAGGATGCTTGGTCATTCTTTTATCCTTTATTACCATATTTAGCGATTGGTGTATTTATAGGAGCGTTTATTTATGACTTTGTTCCACAAGACTTGATTGTTAAATATGCAGGTGGAGATAATCCTTGGGCAATTCCAATTGCATCGGTAATAGGAATACCCATGTATATCCGTGCAGAAGCAATTTTACCTATTGCAGGTGCTTTAGTTAGCAAAGGAATGGGATTAGGTACAGTCATTGCACTTTTAATCGGAGGGGCTGGAGCAAGTATTCCAGAGGTCATTTTGTTGAGTAAATTATTTAAACGGAAGTTAGTTGTGGCATTTGTAATTTCTATTTTAGTTGTAGCAATTAGCACGGGACTTATTGTGCAAGCTGTACTTTAAAGGAGGTGATATTTATGTCAGAAAAAAAATTAGGTCTTAAAGGTTTTTTCTCTAAATCAAAAAAGGATTGCTGTAGTATTGAGATAGAAGAAACAAAAAATAATGAAGATGACCGTGGTAGTGCTACGGAACAGAGGAATAAACAGAAAAAAGATGCCTAAAGATTCGTATAGTGTAATCTTCTGTTAATACTAATGCAAAGGGCTTTATTCAAAGTCCTTTGCCTTTCATATCAATTTGTAGGACAAAGTATTAATTTCATTTTACCATATAGATTTTATGCTTTTAAATGATTTACAGGAGAAGCTATAAGCAGATTTTATTATGATTTAAGGTATAAAAACACAAGAAAATATTAGTGTGAATTTTAACATTAAGAAAAGAACGTCGTAAGAAAATTACGTACAAATAAATAGAGGCGAAAAAAGTCTGAATCTTCGTTTGTAGACTCAGACCCAAAAAAATTAAAATAGGATAAATAAATATATGAGTATATGAAAAAACAACCTAAATATTATCACAGAATAAGCACACGTGAGACTATATAATTTAGTTAAATTAGAAATGTATTTAATTATCCTCTATTTTTTTAGAATCTAGTATTCCCTTAGCAACACTTTCCATAATAATAAGATCTTGATCTGTTAAGTTATCAAGGTGTTTTTCTAATTGTCTTCTTCTACTAGTTTTTATCACTTCAGAATTTGGCAAGAAAAACTCATCGACAGAAACATTTAATAACGATACAAGATCATAAAGTACTTGTATGCTGGGATGTTGCCCTTTATTCTCAATATTCGTTAAATAGCGTGGATCAATCTCTATCGACGCCCCTACTTGTTCTCGGGTTAAACCTTGTTTTACACGGGCTTCTTTTATCGCAAGTCCAAATAATCTAAAATCATACTTATCTTCTTTTCTACGCATAATAAACCACCTATATACATTTTACTGTTCCTATTTGAATATAAACAGGTATAGTAAAACGTATAATATGGTTACACAGTTCCTGTTATGTGCTTCATATAACAAAAAATGCTGCCTAACGATAATAAAAAAACCGTTATCTGGCAGTACCTTTTTCATGCATAAAATCATATTTTCTTTCAGACGACGGTTTAAATAGCCGCCGTCTCTTTTTATGAATAATTGATAAAAGTGCACAAAATTTAATCTTCTTAAAAGATGACGGCTCTCAGGAGGTAGTCATCATGCAATATATTGTTATTCAACAATGTTTGTTTTCTAATCCCTTATTAAAAAAGATCATGCACTTACACAAAATAAAGACGCCCTTGAATGTGGTTTTTTAGAACATATAATACGTTTTTTCAAAACACATAAACAGATTAAATCATCTGTTTATGTGTTTTTTTGTTTGTTAAAAAATTTTTCGAAAGAATTTTTAGTAAATTTGCAACAAACAGACCCTTTGTGTTGGGACTTAATACAAAGGGGGATAAACGAGCATAGCTCACTTCCTTTCATAACGAGAAAGGAGGTGAGAAAAATGAAGCCATCTTCTTTTCAAACAACGATAGAAAATCAGTTCGATTATATTTGTAAACGTGCGATGGAAGATGAACGTAAAAATTATTTGAAACATTTATCAAAAATTTCAAAACAAGAAGTTTCCTTTTCCGATACAGGTGATTATCTTATTAATCAGTTTTCTACAATCGATAGCTATTCAATTGATTTACAGATTTTCACATTGAACGGTTTTAATATCGGTGTGGAAAATGATCTACTAGGTGAGGCTTTACAAAACTTAACAGATAAAAAGCGTAACATCATTTTGCTCTATTACTTTATGGGTATGAGTGACGCAGAAATTGCGAAAGTATTGAAATTAAATCGTTCAACAGTCTATCGTCATCGAAATAGTGGACTAGCTTTTGTTAAAAACTTTATAGAGGAGCATACAGAATGAAACCAAAATATCCCATGATTCCCTTCTCTCTTATTGTAAAAGCAACTGATGGTGATACAGAAGCAATTCTTTATATTGTAGAACATTATAGCGGCTACCTGTCGAAACGTTCTCTTCGCTTAATGAAAGATGAATACGGAAATTCACACATGATAGTCGATGAAATGTTACGTGGCAGAATGGAAACTAGACTGATTAATAAAATTTTAGCTTTTGAAATCAGATAATCAATTCTCCATTCACGGAAGCGTGTTGGAGCGAAACACGCTTCCAAATTAGCAGTTTTTCATTCTATCAAAACACACTATTTTTAGTTTGTTTTGATAGGCTGATAAGCCTATGTTCTTTGACAAAGAAAGCATGGAAGATAACACCGTGCAGTATATATTCCTAAAAAATCAGATACGTTCTACTGATGCAGAGCCACTTGATTCATACGCCATGACTTTCGATAGAAACGAGCGATTATCTATGAATCTAATGCAATCGTGGTGGATTGCTGGCGATAACTCATCAGTTAGGATAATGATACTCCCCTACCGTCATGGTTCGAGCGTTCAAAGCGTCGCAAGCTATGTGTAGGGCTGGAAGGAATACTTGCAGGGGTGAAATTCCCGTGGAGCTGTACCAACAGCCATCTGATTTTTGATATTAATTTCAACAAGAAAAGTTACAGTAACCTCAAGTTATGACAATAAGCTTTATTATTTTAGTGCAAGAATCAAATTTACGCAACGTATTAGAAATCGTTTTATAAACGCGATATAATAATAGACAGATATCAAATAGTATATCCTAGTCTATGGAAAGGAGTTCATATGGTCACAGTCACTAAAAAAGACTTGGTAGCACTAGGTTATGGTCCTTCTTTTTCAGCTGATATCATTAAGGAATGTAAAAAGCTAATGATATCAAAAGGACACACGTATTATCAATCAAAAAAGTTAGATCGTGTTCCTAAAGAAGCTGTTGAGGAAGTATTAGGGATAACTTTAGATGTGTGATTTGTACTTCTTGCACTAATTGCGTAAGGAGTGAAATCATGACTAAAGATATCATCAAAAAAGCAAAGAACGGAACATATTATTTTCGTGCTAATTTAGGGTATCACCCAATCACTGGCAAGCAAATTCAGAAGTACCGTAGTGGTTTTAAAACTAAAAAAGAAGCAAGGGAAGAATATTCGAGGTTACTGCTGACAAAATCAGATGAATTAGAAGAAAAGCAAGATGACATTCTGTTCCAACAGTTTATTGAAGATATTTTCTTACCTTGGTATAAAACACAAGTAAAAGAAAGAACGTACGAAAATCGATTACCGACCGTAAGAAAACATTTCACTTTTTTTAATAGTTTAATCACTACTGAAATCACCCCGATTCATGTGCAAAAATGGCAATTAGCATTATCTAAAAAGAAGTATCGTTCTTCTTATATTAGAAATGTTCAAGGTTTATTTTCCATGGCGATGGATCGAGCGGTTGTTTTAGGTTTAGCTGAAAATAATCCATCTAAAATTGTTGGAAATGTGAAGAAGACAAAAACAAAAATAGATTTTTGGACTAAGGAAGAATTTGAAAAAGTCATCTCTCTTTTTTATAAGGAAGATTATTATCAACACTTTTTATTTATCTCGTTATGGTTTTTATTTATGACTGGTATGCGGATTGGAGAAGCCACTGCAATTCAATGGGAAGATATTGATTTTGATTCTGGCGTGTTATCTATTGATAAAACACTTTACTATAAAAATTTAGATAATTACTCTTTTGTAGAACCAAAAACAAAGGCTAGTGTGCGCCAAATTGCATTAGACGGGGATACTTTAACTTTACTCTGTGAATGGCAGAACGTGCAACAATCTGTCATTCAAACCAATTATGTGATGAGCTATAATGGTATTCCTACACAAAAACATACGTTAGCGAATGCCATTACACGTTTTTCAAAAAAAGCTGGAGTTCATCGAATTAGATTACATGCTTTAAGACACTCTCATGCTTCATTGCTTATTAGTATGGGAGAAAACCCATTAATCATTAAAGACCGTTTAGGACATGAAGATATTGAAACGACACTCGGTACTTATGGACACTTATATCCTAATAGTAACTTTGAGGTAGCCAATAAATTAGAAGGAATAATGTCTTATAAGACAGCAACACAAAATGAAGATACTTCACCCAAGAATCAATTCACTGCTCGTTACCTACGTAAAGATTTAGATTCAAATGCAAATAATGCAATAACAATGCAATGAAAATAGAGTAAAGAGCCGAAACCCTTATAAACAAAGGGGTTTCAGCTCTCCGACAACTATTCCCACTCAATCGTCGCAGGTGGCTTGCTCGTCACATCATACACAACCCGATTAATATGTTCCACATCATTCACAATACGGGTCGATATTTTTTCTAACACATCCCAAGGAATACGTGCCCAGTCAGATGTCATGCCATCAATGGAAGTAACTGCACGAATACCAATTGTATAATCATATGTGCGCTGATCACCCATGACACCAACACTGCGAATATTAGGGAGAACAGTGAAGTACTGCCAAATATCACGGTCTAGGCCAGCTGCAGCAATTTCTTCACGTAAAATGGCATCAGACTCCCGAACAATCGCTAATTTTTCTTCTGTTACCTCACCTAGAACGCGGATTGCTAAACCTGGTCCAGGGAATGGTTGACGCCAAACGATATGATCTGGAATACCTAATTCTGTACCCAATGCACGAACTTCATCTTTGAACAATGTATTTAGTGGCTCAATTAGTTCAAATTGCATGTCTTCTGGTAAGCCACCAACATTGTGATGTGACTTAATCGTTTGGGCTGTTTCTGTACCACTTTCAATAATATCTGTATAAAGTGTTCCTTGAGCGAGAAAATCGATATCGTTTAGTTTTGCTGCTTCATCATCAAATACATAAATGAATTCATTTCCGATAATTTTACGTTTTTTCTCCGGATCATCGACACCTTTTAATTTAGAAAGGAAACGATCTTTTGCATCTACCTTAATAACATTTATATGGAAGTCTTCCGCAAAAAGATGCATCACTTCTTCTGCTTCATTTTTACGTAGTAATCCGTGATCAACGAAAATACATGTGAGTTGATCGCCAATTGCTTTATGAATCAATACAGCAACGACTGAGGAATCAACACCACCACTTAACGCACAAATAACTTTTTTATCTCCAACTTGTGCTCGTATTTTTTCTATTTCTACTTCAATAAAGTTTTCCATTGTCCAGTCACCATGACATTTACATACATCTAGAACAAATGATTTTAATAATTCATTTCCATGTTCAGAATGGCGCACTTCCGGATGATATTGTACGCCATATAATTTCTTTTCATCATTACTCATCGCAGCAATTGGTGTTGATGAACTTGTCGCATCAACATGGAAGGAAGGTGGTGCTTCAACAATTTTATCTCCGTGACTCATCCAAACCGTTTGTGCTTGCGGTGATTTTTCGAATAATGTTGGCGTATTTTGTAATTGAATTGTTGCTTTCCCATACTCTCTTTTATGGGAACTTTCAACTTTGCCTCCAAAATGTACACCCATCAATTGCATACCATAACAAATACCGAGCACTGGAATACCTAAATCAAATATTTCCTCATCAGGTCGAAAGCTATTTTCATCATATACACTATGTGGTCCACCTGATAAAATAATTCCTTTTGGATTCATCCGTTTAATTTCATCCGCAGTTAAACGATGGGAATGTAGTTCACTATAGACACCGAACTCACGGATTCTTCTTGTGATGAGTTGATTATATTGACTGCCAAAGTCAAGTACGAGAATCATTTCACTATTCGTTATATTTTCCAACCTACTAGCTCCTAACTATATTTTATTCTTTCGTCCCTATCATCCTGTTTATTGTCTTTCTACACAAAAAAACCACACTTTATGCACAAAAAAGGCAGAAAGCATGGTTTGATTGTAAACACATCTTTTCTGCCTTCATAGTCAGAGCATTTACGGCGCTCTGGTAGAGACTTTCGAACCTTATTATCGAGGATATACGAAGGACAAATTATGATGAGAGGATGTTCAAAATTCCAGTAAAATTAATATTTTACACTTCTTGGCCAATTCGGCCTCTTTTTGAACATACCCTATTTTTTTAGCTGTATTTATTTTACATAACGTTTACCATAACGGTCAACTACTAATTTCACGAATTAAGTTTTTCCATAATTGTGTTACTTCTTGTTGTGCTTTTACGGCATTCTCATTTCGGTACAATAGTCGTTCATACATATTTGTTAATTGCTTCATCGCATCTGTACTATAACGTAAATCTATTTGTTTTGCAAATTCTCGTAACGTTTCATCTGGTCTTTTTTCCATACCATTACAATTTAATACTTTTAATAAATGATGGTAAGCTTCTTGAAAGACTTTGGCATCTTGGTGCCTGTTCATTTTCCTTTCAATCCACTTCGTTTGTAAAAATAGTCGGTTACGATACAACCAAACAATTAAAATAATGAGTATGATCACAAGGCTACCACTCACATACCATACTAATTGGGATGGGGGATCCTTGTCTTCATTCATCATAGCCCCAACCGTTTCTGTCTCTGCTTCTTTTTCCTGTTTTTCTACATCTTGCTCTTCTTGTTCAAGTGGTGCTTGTTCTGTACTTTCTGGTGCTTCTAATGTATCATCTGTGGTTTCTGTGTCATTTAATTCTTCTTCCGCTGAAACAAATTCAGTTGGATTTGAGAAGCCTTGTGTCGGTTCAAATGGAATCCAGCCAAACTTTGGAAAATAAACTTCTACCCAAGAATGGGCATTTGCATTCGTGATTTCAAAAATAGATTCCATTTCACCATTTACTTCTGTTTCACCAATTTTTTCTCCGCTTGAAAACCCTTTTACCCATCTTGCCGGTATATTTAATGTCCGTAACATGACGACCATTGCCGTGGAGTAATTATCACAATAACCAATTTTTGATTCAAATAAAAATTGATCTACATAATCTTGGTCTTCTGCTGGAACAGGTACGCCATCTGTTTCGTATTGAAAACCGTTACGCCCAAAATACTTTTCAACCGCACTAACTTGATCAAAGCGGTTATCATAACTTTTCGTAATATCCTCTGCTAAAGTGTATACACGTTCTGGCAATGTTTGTGGAAGTTGCGTATACCGTTCTTTCACTTCATATGGATCATGATTATTTGCTTCTTCTCGTAAGCGATCTTTCGGATATACTGGTTCCACATACTGAATAGCGTAGTTTTTTATTCCCTTACTTTGCCCAACTGTTTCGGGCCGTATCTCACCTGAATGTTCATCCAACATAAATGACATGGCCTCGTCTGATACGATATTTCTCATACCGTATGGATAAACTAACTTTGGAATAATTTCCTTATCCTGAAATGCAATCTCCGCTTCTTGAACAGTCCCTCCAGAATAATTACCGTCATGATTAATACCAGAAGGATTTTCATTGAATCTCGTATAGCCCGCATCATCGAGCTTTTCCCAGCCTTTACCAGTGTATGTCTCTTTTGCTTCAATTCTCCAATACTGTTCATGATTTGTGATTGCTTGAAATACGCGGGTATTGTCCTGTGCAAAGGAACCACCTAATGCGGAATCATCTTCCCCATAGCCAACCTTCTTCTGTGCCAGGCCATTGGGATGAATACCGGTCAGTTCTGAAATATACGGTACTGGATCAGACCACTGTGGCTCAAATTTCGGAGCTGCATATCCTACGACAGTTGAAAATAAAACAACAAAAATCAACGGGATAATCCAAATAAAGCTTTTTCTCCAGTTTACCTTTTTTATTGTTTCTAGCTCGACAATTTTCAAGAAGTTCGCCACGCCAAGGGACATAAAAGCAATAACAAACGTACGTATCATCGCTATTTTAGCGTCATAGACTGTAAACGTATCAAGTACACCTAGGAAAACAAATGTTAGCACTATAAATAATAGTAATCTTTTCGTATATACAAACCAGTAATGAATTAAGTAGCTCATGAGCCAAATTAAAATCAAAAATAATATACTACGAAATATAGGTGTCAGGTCATACCATGCTTGATCAATTAATGCGTACCAGTTTACGGAAAGCTCATGGGCAATTTCAGATAGCCATTCCTTACTAAAAAAGGAAGTTTTAAAGAATATACCATTTATAATAAAGGCCATTCCAAGACCTTTTAATAAAAAGGACAATCCCCAATTGATTTGAAGATAGGAGATAACAAAACAAAAGACTGCATAAATAATGAAGACATTCATATTTGAAGTATTCGTTATTTGTTTAATCGGATAAAGCCATTCTAAAAATAGAAAAAATCCACATAGGTAAATAAGTGAGGTAAAAATAATTGCTATTTTATTTTGTTTGCTTATATTCATAGCATTTTCACCTCAATTGGATTTTTCATCATCTCTTTTTCTGTTAATACCGATATCGCAATATTTCGCTCGCGAAGTTTTTGAATGAGGATATAAACTTCATCTGTCATATGATGCATAGATTGTATATACATGACACAAATTTTCTTCTGTTGGGTTTTTAACTTCCCTAAAACGTTTATTAATTCATCATCTAGTTGTGATGTGATAATAAAGGTCGTAAATGGCTTTGTTACAAATCTTAATTCTTCCAAAAGCTTTTGCGAGAAGTGTTCTCCAGTTTGTTGTACTTTCGTTACGTGTTTACGAATACCTTCCATTTTGATTGCACCGTGTTGCACAGGAAAATGAACTATTTCTTCGCTTATAGATAGTAAACCAACTTGCGCAACTTGTTTGTTTAATTGTTCAATAAAGGAATAACATACCTCGACAGCAGCATCAAATACAACTTCAGGTACATAGCCTTCGTGACATGCATCCAGCACAATGAGTGTATCGTCACTCTTTTCTTGTTCAAACTCTTTTGTCATTACATCATTTTGCTTTGCTGTTTGTTTCCAATCTATCCAAGAGAACTTATCTCCTGGCATATATTCACGAATTCCAGTAGCGACATTCGTATTTTTCAGATGGACATGGTGGGATGATATCGAGCCTTGTTCAAAACTTGAAACCTGCTCAAACATTTTGATTGCACGCATTTTGGGAAAAGCAATAAGTTGTGAATCTACGGTAAACGTCTGTTCTTTCTTTATAAATCCAAATACATCTCCCGTCCGTAACTTTATCATCGTGAAATCATGCTCACCACGGGGAATATGCGATAACTCGTACTCCATTGTAATATTGCGTTTAAAAAGCGGAAATGCACCATTTTTAATGAAGTTACTCGCTCTAGGTCGTTCTGTTTTCCTTAAATCCTCATATTTTATATGCCGATTATCAATTTTCATTAAACTGGGTGGTAGAACATCTTCAGAAACACAATAAAATAATGGAAAAGGGTATTTACGTTTCAGTTGAATGGTAACTTTTATTGTACTTCCTGATGAAATAACATGTTGGGATAATTTTCTAGTAACTTCAAAATTACGTAGTGGATAAAATAGAAAACAAAGATGATAAATACATATTGGTAGAAAGCTATAAAAGAGAAACCAACTTGTAAAACCACCTTGAAACATTGCATATGAAAATAGCAAAACAAATAAAACGATAATCAAAACGAAATTACGAATGAAACGAAACATTTTCATCATTCGTTAAAAGTCCTTTCGAATTGGTATATATGCGTTTTTCACTAATGTGGCAATGACTTCTTCAGCTGTTTTCCCTTCGTAATTCGCTTCTGAATTTAAGATGATTCGGTGTGCCATCACATAAGGAGCTAAGTATTTTACATCATCAGGCAGAACAAAATCACGGTCATGGATAAACGCAAAAGCTTTTGCTGCATTCATTAATGCGATGGAACCTCTTGGACTAACACCTAAAAAGATATGTTCATGATTTCTCGTTTCACGCGTCAAATTCACAATATACTGTTGAACATTTTCATCTACGTATACTTCTTTTACTTCTTCTTGCAAGGCGATAAGTTCTAATTTTGTCATGACAGGTTCAATCGTATCAATAGGATGACTTCTTGATGTCCGTTCAAGCATTGTTAGTTCATCCTGCATAGATGGATAACCCATTTTTAACTTCAACAAGAATCGATCTAGTTGTGCCTCTGGCAAAGGATATGTTCCTTCATATTCAACTGGATTTTGTGTTGCCATTACAAAAAATGGCCTTGCTAATTTAATTGTATTTCCATCTGCTGTTACATTTTTCTCCTCCATACCTTCTAATAAGGCAGATTGCGTTTTCGGAGATGTTCGATTTATTTCATCTGCTAGGACAATATTACCCAATATTGGCCCGCCACGAAATTCAAATTCCATTTTCTGTGGATTATATATTGAAACTCCCGTTACGTCAGATGGTAACAAATCAGGAGTAAATTGAATTCTTTTAAAATCACAATCTAATGATTTTGCTAATGTACGCACGAGCATTGTTTTTCCAACACCTGGTACATCTTCTAATAAAACATGCCCTTCTGCTAATAATGCAACTAAACTAAGAATGGCAACGTCTTGTTTTCCGATCATAACTTGATTGATATTATTCATTACTTTGCTAATTTTTTTGTTGTATATGAGCGTATCTTCCATCGTTTTATCGGCCCCTTAAATATTTCTATCATTCTCACTATAACTATACTAGAAACACTCTCGTATATAAAGAGCTATCTGAATAAAGTATTCACTTGGTAATGAAGGAATATACTTACATATATTTCTTTTCCTTTTAAAATGACTGTATCAAGTACATATTCTTAACGAATTGACTAACAAATGAACGTGTAGATGCGAATCGTTTTACTGTACGGAGATTTCATGTAGGTATGTGAAACGATATAAATAGTTAAAGTGCTAAAACCTTTGCGATTTTAGCACTCTAATGATCATATATTTTTAACTTTCTTCGTCACATGGCCCCATTATTTAAAATATGGATTTCCTTTCATTCCAACCCAAAGTTCTGATTGTTCTAGTTGATAGGCCATTTGCAATAATCCAGGCTCCATCCCTTTCGATGCGATAAATTGTACACCGATTGGCATGTTTTCTTCTGCTGTTACATGGACTGGTACTGACATAGCTGGTTGTCCTGTTAAGTTCGCAAGTTGTGTAAATGGTGTATATGTTAGACTCGGTAAAAACATATCCCAAATTACTTCCTGTTGCTTTTTAGAATCTGCAATACTTATGCTTTCAAGTAAATTCGCTTGGGATTTTTCGTCATGTGTAAGTTCACCAACCTTTGGTGCAATTGATGCAGCAGCTGGTGTCACATAAAAATCATACGTTTGATGAAAGTCTGCCATTTGTGCTGCAGCAATATCCCAAGAAGAAAGACTAGCAGAAAATTCAGCAGCAGAAACTGATTTTCCGGCTTGATTTAATACCCAAGACTCAATTTCCATATCAGCTGGTGTCATTTCCCTTCCAAAAGCTTGTTCCAGATCCCGAACTAATGAAGACATTTCACCACTATTCATGAGGAAGTAGTTGCGCATTAATTGGTAACCATCTACTTCTGGTTCCTTTTCCTCCACAATATGTCCTTGTTGTTCCAACCATTTCACCGTTTTTTCAACTGCCTTTACCGCTTCAGCAGAAACAGGTGTCCCTACAGGTGATTTCTTCGTAAAAGCAATACGATATGTTTGCTTATTTTCTTCTTTCATTGTTTCTACATAGCTACCAGGATAAAGTGGTGTCTGAAAGGCCGCTTCTGGTTGTAAAACTTGTAAAATATCTAGCATACTCGCACTATCTCGAACTGAACGACTCAAAACAAAGTCTATGGAAGCACCTTGCCATTGACGACCAACTCCTGGGCCAACTGGCGTTCTACCTCGTGTTGGCTTTAAGCCGAATAATCCTGAAAAAGATGCTGGAATGCGAATCGATCCTCCACCATCGCTTGCACCTGCAACTGGAACGATACCCGATGTAATTGCGGCCGCCGCTCCGCCACTTGAGCCACCCGGTGAATATGTAGCATTCCATGCACTTCTTGTTGGACCAAATAGTACTGGTTCTGTTATATTTTTCAAACCAAATTCCGGTGTATTTGTATGCCCCGTAAAAATAAAACCGGCTTGTCTAATTTTATGAACAAAATTGGAATCATGTGGTGAAACGAAATCTTTAAATAAGCGTGAACCGGATGAAAGACGTTCTCCTTTTACTGCCTGTGAAATATCTTTTAATAAGATAGGTACCCCAGCAAATGGTAGGTTACTAGTCTTTGCTTCTTCTGCTTCTTTTAATGCCTTTTCCTTTCGATTTCGTACAACAGCATTTAATGCTGGGTTCACTTTTTCCATTTGGTCAAAACTAAGCGCTACAAGTTCTTTTGGTGTTATTTGCTTTTCCTTTACTTGTTTCGCCATTTCTGTTGCATCCCATGTTAAATAAGTTTGTAAGTCCATTACCATCACCCCTTGTATTATAAGTTTAGATTACCATGTTACGAAATTTAACGAAAGGAAAGTTGCTACAACAGCCTTTGTTTCCTTCCGCTGTCATAAAACGTCTATTACAAACATAAAATTGTACAACTCGTAATTGTCATACTTAAAAAGACACGCTTACTGTTAACAAGAAGAAATTGGATACATCGTCTCAACCAAGGGGGAACATGTTTATGTGTAAAAGAATCATAACACTGCTTGCTATCTTGATTGGCAGCATTTTTTTATTAGTAGCTTGTAACAAGGATGATAGTGATTCAAAAAAGCAAGAACAGCAGAATAGTAAACCGACTGAAAAAGTAGAAAAGAAAGCGTCCCAGGAAGTTTCCACAGGCGGCACTGTCATTGGCGCAATGGCACAGGCACCACGCGGAATGTTCAATCCGCTATTTTATGAGGAGATGTACGAGAAAAATATAATTGATTTTATCTATGAGTCACTTGTCATCCAAAATGAACAATTAGAATATGTGCCTCATTTAGCCACAAAGTGGAAAGCAAATAAAGATCAAACAGCGTTAACTTTTGAATTAGCGAAAAACGTAAAGTGGCATGATGGCAAGCCATTCACCGCTCATGATGTCGTTTTTACATACCAGTTGCTCGCGGATCCAAAATATACGGAAGCTGGCGGAATTCGAACAACATATGTCTACTCCTTGCTTGGATATGATCATTATCAATCAGGAAACGACGAGACATTTCAAGGTGTCACGGCAGATGACGACTATACGGTTACATTTAAATTTGCAGAATCTACTATTAACCCATTACAGATTGCTAGTTTTCCTATCATACCTAAGCATATATTTGAAGACATTCCAATCGAGGATATCCCAACTGTACCTGAATCTTTACAACCGAAACATATTGTAGGAACAGGACCATTTTCATTTGAATCCATGCAAGAAGGGGAAGTATACACATTAACCCGCTTTGATGATTATTGGCAAGGTACCCCGCATTTGGACACGATTGAATGGAAGGTAATACCTAAAAATGTACTCGGTGACCTTTTAAAATTAGGTGATATAGATTTTGTTTCAGAGCCTCATGGACTCCCATTAGAAGATATAGAAAAAGTAAAAGAGAAAAATATGTTTACATTTATCGAACAACCAAGTTTCCATTATTACTATTTAGGGTTCAAACACGCCTTCCGGTCCAAAAATGATGTAGAAAACTCCTTGTTAGAACCAGAAAATTGGGTGAAACATGATAAATTGGCAGATAAAAAACTACGACAAGCAATTGCTCTATCTATCGACCGGCAGCAAATCATCGATACCTTATTGCAAGGACATGGGGAAATAATCCATACGCCGATTGCAAAACAAATGTGGGCATATGATGAAACAACCAAACTTGCTTTCAATCCTAAAAAGGCAGAATCATTATTAGCAGAACTAGGTTATAAAAAGAAAAATAAAGATGGGTACTTTGAAGATGAATCAGGAAATGAATTAATTCTACAGTTGCATTATCCTGCCTCTTCCAAAAACAATTTGCGTGATAAAATAGCAGAATTGATTGAAGAGATGCTGCAACATACAGGGATACATGTAAAGGTACGAGAACCGAAAGAAATGGCTTTATTTATGGAAGATATTTCATCTGATGTAAATATGGATATGTTCTTACTAAATGGTAGTTTAAATCAAACAGACCCAGACCCATCTGATTTTTGGTCGGCTCGTTCCATATATAACTTTTCCCGTTGGAATCATGCGGATGCAGATAAATTATTAAAAGAAGCAAAGAAGGGGCCAAAAGCACTTAAACAAGACTACCGTAAAAAGAAGTATGCAGCATGGCAAAAAATATTTGTAGAGGAATTACCAGTTTTGCCACTTTATGTACCAAATAAAATTTGGGCTCACCATAACCGTTTACAAGGAGTAAGTCCATTACCTCATACGATGCACCATCATGCACATCTATGGTCTGTAGAAGATTGAATGATTTAGCTTTCTAAACATTGGTGGAGGCTATTCCAATGTTTAGAAAACTATAAGAAAATATTTAAAAGGAAAAAGAGACTAGAACGGAAGGGTCTGACCCCCACTTGAGGGGCGACCTTTGAGTTTGTTCTAGTCCCGTTTTCTTTTATTATGCTAATTTTTGCCCACAATTTGAGCAGAAGTTTCCTCCACCTGTTTTCGTACCACAATTCGGGCAGAAATTCGGTACTTGTTTATTACCTTCATTTTCCGTTGGTTGCTGTGGTTGTGATTGTTGTTGATTTCCTTGTTGTTGATACGACGGTTGACCTTGTTGCTGGTTTGGTTGTGAACCTTGTTGATATGCTTGATTCATATTCCGCACCATTTCTCCAGCTACCGTCATTCCCATCATCATACCAGCCATATCAGAAGCTGTGCCACCACCTTGCAATTTTCCTGAAGTCATTGCATCTGTCATCCCGACTTGCTGATAGCGCTGCATGTCACCAATCATGCCATGTGTAGCAGATTTTGTAATCATATCTTGAATTTCCTTTGGATAATTAAAGCTCATAATTTGAAAACCTGTAATCGTCATACCTAGATCAATAATTTGCATATCCAAATCTTCTTTAATTCCATCAGAAATTTCTAATGCATTTGCTTGCAAATTGAACATATCTTTTCCTTCTCTCGTAATCCACTTCATCAGAAGCTGATCCAAGACAGAGGTAATTCTAATTTTAATATCATCAACAAGATAACTATCTTTCACACCAGCTACTTTATCAATTAATGAAATATAATCATTTACCTTAAAGTTAAATGTACCGTTTGCACGAATCGGTATACCACCTGGTAATTGTGGAGCTGGAATATTTATTGCATTTCTCGTTCCCCACTTCACCGTAAATTCTTTTGTATTAATAAAAAGAACTTCTACACGCATTCCGGTGTTAAATCCAAACTTAAATCCCTTTAATGTCGATAGGAACGGAATAATTTGTGATTCAATATTGTATTCCCCAGCGTCTTTAAAAATCCCTTCAATTCTTCCTTGATCGAAGAAAATCGCATCTTGACCGGATTGAATAATTAGCTTACTCCCTTTTTTAATTTCCCGGTTACCCCACTTCCAGAAAATCATATCTTCACGAAACTCTTCCCACTCGACAACGTTTGCTAATTGCCCTTTAAAAAAAGACATACCCTATTCATTCCTCTCCAATACTATTTTTCTATCGCAAGCATATAGACTAGTTTGGGCAGCTTAAAAACTTTTCCTACTTCCACTATATGAACTGCCGCCACGTGTGACGCCACCGCCTCCACCACCACGACCACTACCGCTATTATTTGATGGCTTTCTTCTTTTCGAGACGGTTGTGCGAATATACGCATCTCTTCTTTGATTTACTCGAGTTTTATTTGTATCCATATATGTCCCTTGGTTAACGGTTACCCGTCCACCGGAATGATACATCATCACACCGATAACCGCTCCGCCAATTCCAATTGCTATTAGCACTTGAAACCAAAGGTCAAAAAATATACTTTCTGGATTTACTCCAGGTCGGTATCCCATATAATCATACGTCGTTTCAATAAATGTTTCAAAGGCACCGACATAATCTTTCGCTTTTAAATAAGGGATTAATTTATCCGTGATTTGATCCGCCCTTGCATTATCAACATACTTTTCCCCTTTTTCAAAGCCAGCTAAGTAGAATTCATTTTTCCCTTCAGATTTATAAAATTCAACTGCTAGAATTACTGTATTTCCACCTGGTCTATCAAAACCTGGTTTATGATTATCATAAAAATCTGCCATATATTTTTCTATGTCGCCAGCTTCTGGATCACCTACAGTTAATATAATAAAATCTGTTTTTCGCTCAGCTCCATATTTCCGTGCCAAGTCCTCTAACATTGATTTTTCTCCACTACTTAGAACTTCTGCACCGTCAAAAATAAGTTGTTTTTCAGCATGTACTAACGACGGAATTAAAATGAAGAAGGCTATAAAGACAATGATTGCAATTTTTAGTAGCTCTCTTTTTTTCATAGCAGGCTTCCTCCAAGTAATAATGCAATAATCTTCAACGTAATAAAGGACACACCAGCTATGCTCCCCCACCACGCCGCAACCTTTTTATAACTTATTGGTGGTTTTCCTACTACCTTCCCTGTTTGCCCATTCATTGCAAATGTATGCTCTTGTTTGTCATAGTCATAATATACCATCCAAACTGGGAGTAACACGTAATAACTATTGTGCATTCTCGTATGGATATTTTTAGTTTTGTAGCGTAAGGATGAGTAACCCTTAATCGTTGAATGGATATATGAATCAATAAATGGCTGGACTTTCTCTTTTACTCGCGGAAATAGTTCCTCGTCATCATAATTATATTTTTCAGCGATGTAACCGGCTAAATACGGAGTTTTAAACTTTTTAAGATCTTGATAATTGTATGGTTCTAGTTTATCCATTAGCTCATCATTCATTTTGGTAGATGCATCAACCGGAACTTTTGCATAACCAAGGTCAATATCGCGATACACATCGTAGTATTTTGTTTCCGTATAAATATAATCTCCACGTGTATATGTACGTACTTTAGTTCCAACCGCACGAACATCAGCTGTTGAATCTAAATCATATAGCCAAAACGGTACATATAAACCGGTAATATTTTTTATTCGATTGGCAGACATAAAGCCGGGTGGCGTTAATCGGCCATTTCGGCACCACTTACGAAAAGCTTCCCGGGCTTGATCCTTACTAATTTGAAATGGCAAAACTTTAACGGGTGCAAGCGTTCCTGACAAACGATCTCCTAAAACAACACCCGCACCACAGAAGCTACAGCTCGTTGCTGTCGTATCCTCATTTGTAATAATAACTGCACCACAGTTTTTACAATGATATTCTTTTCCGTCTTCATCTGAGAATGTCGCCTTAATAAATTCATCCGAAAAATCTTCTATCTTATCTTCACGTCCACAACTGGCACATGATAAACGTCCGCTTTCACTATCAAATGCCATATCATCCCCACAACTGGGACATTTGTAATGTATGACCATTTCTATTCCCCCCTTAACAATGACCAAATCTATGTATATTCTGTTTATAAAAGCTGTAGCACCATGCTACAGCTCCTATATCACTTATATGTGAGATTCCTTTATTCCTTATTTGCCAGTTGGGCTTTTAATGCCGCTAATTCACCATCTACATTTACACTACTTCCACCGTATTTGGCTGTTAAATCTTTTATATCATCCTGTGGTCCACTATTTAATTCCGCCATGGCTCTTGCTTCATCTAGCGCTTTATTTACCTTCTCTTCCATTCTACCGAACTCGGAAATAGATTGCCCTGCTCCAGAAATAGATGAACCAATTTTATTAATTCTTTGTTGTGTTTTAGCAACAGCAGCTTTCCCTTTAAGCATGGATCGACGTGATTCCAATTCACCAATATCAGCTACTAGTTTATCGTGCATTTGTCTCATTTGTGCACTATTAGAAGCTGCTAATTCGTAGGCTTGGTTTAGTTCTGTCTCTTTATCTGTCAAATTTGCTTTTCTTTCTAAAAACTTACGAGCATCCTCTTCATTTCCTGCTTCTAATGCCTTAATTGCATAGTTTTGCATTTTATCCATATCTGCGCGACACTCATCCAACTCACGCTTTGCTCGTTGTTCTTCTGCCATAACGGAAGCTGTTTCAGATTTTACACTACCTAAATCTTTATTTAAATTTCGTAAATGTTGATCAATCAATTTTTCTGGGTCTTCTGCCTTATCTAGTAAAGCATGAATGTTACTGGACATAATATTTTTAAAGCGTTTTAAAATACTCATTTTGAATTCCCCCTTGAAATATGAAGTTTTTAATAGAACCATTGAATTGCCATTTTATTATATGCGCGCATGACAACTTATCATACGTAATAAATGCTGAAATGGTTTCATTATTTTATAATAACTTTCTACACTACTACTCATTATTATTTCGATATCACATGGGATATGTCAATGGGGATTTATAACTATTTTTAACTTTATTTTAATTAGTATGATGTTTGTATACCCTTTTAATGTTGCTGCCGTTTCATCAGGAAATTATTATCAATACTCCTCTAAAAAAACGAAGGGGATTTTTCCTTCGTTTTCATACGGCTCATAGTATAAGTGGAACAAATTGTGATGCCACAGCTACAAAGATTAAGGAAAATGGATATGCAGCAGCATACGCAATTGCTGGATCTTCTGAGTCGATTAGTTGATTTACTGCTCCCAACCCAGGGGTACTCGTCATTGCGCCACATAGCCCTCCTAAGGAATGGATCATACTCAATTTAAATACCTTTCGTGCAAAATAAAAGCCGACAAATATTGGAACCAACGTAATAATGATTCCGCCAACTAGTAGCTTTACTCCTTGCGACTGTACTACTTCTACCAATCCATGACCAGCTGTTGTTCCCGCACCAGCTAAAAATATAACAAGACCAATATCACCAACTACTTGATTCGATGGGGCATAATAACGCGCATGTATTGGCCCTATCTTTCCAAAGTGTCCAATAATTAATGCGACTAATAACGGGCCACCTGCTACACCTAGTGTAATCGACCCTAACCAAGGTAAATGAATTGGGATCATCCCGACAAGAATACCGATTAGCAAAATAACACTTAATGAAAAAATGTGTACATTTGTTATCGCTAATTTTTTCTTTGTAAATAGCTGTTCTACTTGATTTAAACGTTCTTCACTACTTACGACTGTTAGCACATCACCACGTGCCAAACGCATTTTAGGATTCTGATTCAGTTCGATACCACCTCGTTCTATTCTCGTAACAGTAATACCATAATCCTTTCGTAAGCCTAATTCCTTTATATTTTTTCCTATCGTATCATAGGAATCCACGACAATTTTCCGTAATGCAACACTATCTGCATTATCTAAATCTGTCACCTCTACTTCTCTTCCAACCCGTTTACAAAATTGATATAAATCTGATGGAATCCCTACCGTCACAAGTTTATCGCCGACCAGAATAACCGTATCTCTCAGCGCAATAATTGTTCGCTTTCCGCGAATGATGCGACTAATAACAATCGAGTTATCTGTTGTAAAATGTAATTCACCTAATGTTTTTTTATCAAACGAGGAGTTTGTTAATTCAATCGTTATCACTTCTGGTGAATCTGCTGTCTTAATTGGATTGTTCGCTTCATTAAAGTCTTTGATTAAATCGACTTTTAGTATTTTCGGTAGAAGTTGAACAAATAGAACAACAGCAAGAACACCAAATGGATAAGCGATCCCATATCCAACAGAAGCAATCGGATCCTTTGTTGCTTGAAGCGCAGCAGCTAAACCTGGCGTACTCGTTAATGCCCCTGTCATCAGTCCAACACTTAACGCACTCGATAAATGAAATATTTTCGATACAATAAATGTGATAATGACGGAAACAACGACAACGATAAGTGAAATAACGCCAAATATTAATCCGTTTGTGCGCATCATTCTAAAAAAGCGCGGTCCAGCTTGTAAACCGACCGCTACAATAAATAAACTTAAACCTAAATTTTGCACAATTGGTGATACTTGATAGCCAAAGTGTCCAAATACGATTGCAACGAGCAATACACCAGCTGCTCCTATACTCAATCCTTTTATTTTAATTTGTCCAACTAAGGACCCTAAAAATAAAATAACGAATAATAATAACAAAGGTTCATCTAATAAGTCTGTAAGTAAATTCATGGTGTGCCTCCACAATATATTCATATTCCCCCTATCATTATATGCCTTTATGCCCAAATGAAAAGTGATTTGTAATTCCTTTTAATACAAGAGAATATGAATATGTTCCCCTTGAAGGAAACTAGTTATAACATGAAACTTTTATCCTAGTAGGACTTGGTCTATAACACCATCATCATTCGTAGCACCATTTCTGTTTTTGTTACAACAAAAAAGAACAATCTCATCCTCTCCTTCAGATTGTTCTTTTTTTATCAGTTTATTTTTCAGGGAAAATAGTGTAATACCAAGCATTAATTGTATCAGCAATATAAACAATTCCCCAAATGACACTAACGGGATATAGTGCTGCAACCCGGTATGGACCATTTTCAGGCACTTCAGCTGGATTAACTTCTTCAATCCATGACCAATCTGTCATAAGTTCTTTGAGTGATAAGTGGTCGTTACCAAAATAAAGTAAAAAGATGCTTTGTGCTATGATAAAAATAGCGGTATGCACATACCAACCTATTCTATATTTTCGGGCCACAGCATGACTGTCTCTTTCCTTAGCCATGATTTGTTTATCTTTTTCCGTTAATAAGTCCACACCTTGCCACTTGCCGACCTTCTGTTTAATCCAGCGATCGAGCTTTTTAAAGTCAGCAATTCCGAACGTACAAGCATATACTAAAAACACCAAAATGATAATTTGAAACGTCTCGATTTCTCCAGTTGCTTTGTAAACGACTAAAGCAAGCACCCCTTCTAATAACAAAAGTAGAAGAAATATAAATAAGAATGTTTGACTAAGTAGTCGTTTCTTCAAAGCATAACGAATGAACAGGAAAAGTACTAAAGACAAGAATGATAATACTTCCATACTGATAAAAATTTCCCACTGATACGTAATAATAAAATCCATTGTCAAGTCCTCTCTTTGCTAATTTAGCACGCCAACATACACGTTGCTTCGCATTAAAAATTCACTTGTTCCTGCTGTTCATAATGAATCCATGCCGCTTCAAAAAAAGCGAGTAGTTCTGGTTCAATCGGATAGAGCCCAGCTTGCTCCGACTTTTCTGGGGACGTTCTTATTTCCCAAAGCTTTTCAAGAAATTGCTCATTGTCCCCAACTGTTTCCATACTTTTTTCTGCTATACGTTGGATGATTCTTTGCACTTCATCCGCTTCATGACCTTTAGACATGTTCTGTTTTAATTGTCCTATTAATGCAATCCATTCTAATGTATCTGGGTCACTGTGATTTACATTCGGTAATAAAGCAAGCATTTCAACTTCTTCATTTGTGAACAGCTTTTTTCGAAAAGACCTTTGTTCTGCTCGGTTATCTTCATACAGTTGAATGAGTTGTTGAATATTCGTTAACTGAATATCAGCATCCATCATCTTTGCATGCAATATACCAGTAAGGATAGACTCTATTTCAATCAGTTTTTCCTTTTCCTTTTGTACATAGTTTAATTGTTCCTGAATACTGTTGAACCAGTTCCAATTATGTTGCGTAAGAATATTTTTAATTTCTTGCAAAGATAAACCTAATCTTTTTAAAAACTGGATTTGTTGTAGTTTTTTTAATTCTGCCTCTCCGTATAACCGATGACCACCTTCTGACTTTCCTGCTGGTTTTAATAAATCAATTTGGTCATAATAACGTAATGTTCTTACCGTAATACCTGTTTGTTTTGTAACCTTTTTGATAGAAATCAAAATATAGCCCCCTGCAACCCCTTTATCATATTTAGTATACATGATGACGCTACGTCACTTTCAACCTTTTTTTGATTTTATTCCACTTTATATAATTCAATTATGATAAACTACAACCCCAGCAGTGAGATTTAGTTTTACATCGATGATTGGAAACTATAACAAAGAATAATGCGGTGGGAGTAAAATGAATATTGAGGGTTACTAGCAGCATATAAATAGGGCTGGCGCAAAACCAAATTGTCAGAATTCCCCATTACTGCATGTAGTATAGAGCACTTTACTTATTTCCTGATTATAATAAAAGGGAGTCAGACCGTTTTGTCTTAACCCCACTTTTTATCATCTATTTATCTGAAATAGGGCATACAATATTTCACATATCGCAAATAGGAGAATTATTTCTTAACAAGCTTTGCTTGAACAACTAATCTACCATTATCTTGATCTAACGTATATTCACATGTTGATAATGTAATAATGGCATCATCTGGATTTAATTCAACATCTGTTTTGTATAACGACTTCTTTTGTACCTTTGCAAGAAATGCTTCATATTGTTCATCAGTTGAAAAGTTCGTCTGAATATAATCAAAATCAGTCAACGTATTGTAAACAGCGAAAATCTCTGCTTCATAACTATCGTACAATGTATCAAATTGAAATGCTTTATGAGATTCAAAAAAATCCTTATCTAGAAATTTCGTTAATTGTTGGAACATCGATCCATCTTTCATTCGATGCCCGTATATAACAGTATTTTGATCATTTGCAGTGTCAACGTCATTACGATAATCTAAAAAAATACTTCCTGCCCTTGATTCCTTTCCGTAATAATTTCTCGTTAAATATGTTTCATTATTAGGAGCCTGCAAAATCGGATAATCCACTTGCGTTCCTTCAATCGTAATCCAACCGACAACATCAGGATTTTGCTCCAACAACGCCTGAAATCCAGGCCGAATTGTATGAGATTGGGAATCTCCCATATCTTTCTTCGCTTGATAAAAAGTATCTTGGAGTTCATTTAGCATTTTACGGTTTTGATAGTAATCGTTAAAAATGAGAACGAGGTTGAATGCGGCATAACTAAAAACCCCTAAACAAATAATCGTTATCAGTCTTGATATATACTTTTTCCATCTATTCCTGTTTGCTTGTTTCACGACATACCGCCTCTTCCTACTTGATAAAGTAAAACTTTTAATCAATGGGGGTTCTCACTTCCCGCATCGATTGTAAATTGAACGAATGGGGCCTTTACTGGCTGTTGATCCATGTTCTTCATTCCATGGCTTATTGAATGAGGGTTTTACAGCCAGTTTCCCTGTGATAAAATACTAGATTCCAATCGGCACAATGTACATACCCACTGCTTCGTCATGCTTAATCACAACATCTACACCGTAAATTTCATGTATTAATGCTGTAGTCATTATTTCTTCTGGCTTTCCTGTTTTAATAATTTCCCCTTGCTTCATCGCAATAATCGTGTCACTATATTGGATTGCCTGATTAATATCATGTAGTACCATGACAATTGTTAAGCCTTGTTCATCACGTAGTCGTTTTACAAGTTCTAAAATCTCATATTGAAAATAAATATCTAGATTTGATGTAGGCTCATCTAAAAATAAAAATGGTGTTTTTTGTGCCAATGCCATTGCGATCCAGGCACGTTGCTGTTGACCACCTGACAATGTTACCAACGGTACATCTCTTTTTTCCAACAAACCTGTGCAAGTTAATGCCCACTCCACAATTTCTGCATCTTCCTTTGTTTGGGGTGAAAATGTATTTCGATATGGCAATCTACCATAATACACCAACTTTTCCACGGTCATATCAGAAGGAGCGATATTTTTCTGATGAACAACACCAAGCTTTTTTGCTAGTTCTTTCGGTTTATACTGATGCAATCCTTTTCCTTCAAAAATAATTTGGCCTGCCTGCGGTTGATTATTATTTGTTAACACACCCATTAAAGTTGATTTTCCAGAACCATTTGGACCTAATATTGTCGTAATTTCTCCCTTTTGGATCGTCGCATTTACATGATGTAGTCGTTTAATTTTATCCTGATAAGCGAAAGTTATATCCTTAATTTCCATAAATACGATCACTCTTTCTAAGCATAATGATGAGGAATGGTCCGCCAATAATAGCCATAATAATGGAAGCTGGAATTTCAATTGGTGCCATGATTGTTCTACCTAATGTATCTGCAATCAAAATTAACAAAGCTCCGGCCAATGCTGAAAAGGGAATAAGTACCTTGTGGTCATTTCCTACCAATGTTCGTCCGATGTGCGGAATGAGTAAACCGACAAATGTAAACATACCTGCTATCGCCGTGGCGATGGAAGCAAGTAGTACAGCAACGATGGAAATAATAAATCTAGCTCGATTTACTGGGAAGCCCAAGTTTGTTAATGTATTATCTTTTAATGCTAAATGATTACACCATGCATAAAGCACAAAAGCTAATAGAAGTCCGATTGTTCCATATAGGACAATAACATGTACATCATTCCACGTTTTCATTGTCAGCGTTGATGTCGTAACAGACACGCTAGACATCATACTACTCGCATTTTGTGCACTTAAAAGTTCACTTAAACCAGTAAATAAGGCGTGAATGGCAACCCCAATTAAAATCATACGCAACGGATTTAAGCCTGATTTCCAAGAAAAAGTGTAGACGAGGAAAAATGCAAAAGCACCACCAATAAATGCAAATAAAGGTGTATAGAAAAATAATGTAGGGAAGAAAGTTAGGATTAATATTGTCATAAAACCTGCTCCCGAAGATACGCCAATAATACCTGGCTCAGCCAATGGATTTCGCATAACTGCTTGTAAAAGTACACCAGATACTGCTAACGTAGCACCAGCAAATAACGCAATAATAATCCGTGGAAAACGTAAATCTTTAATAATTAATACATTTTCATTCGTCCCCGTAAATAGTCCTTTTACAAGTTCAAATGCTGATATTTCAATACTTCCTGAAACCGCTGAATAAATGATTACTGTAGGAAGCAAAATAATTATCACAATAAAGCTGATCATCTTTTTATTCATCATTTCTACCTCTTCATTCATTAACCATTTCTTTAGCTATTTGTACGTAACTGTTCAAAGAGAAAGAATAAATTGGAATCCTTCAATAACCATTATTTTTCATCTGGATATAAAATATCTACCAATTCATCTAATGCTTCTATTGCCGCGAGATTTGCAGTTGTACCAAATCTTGTTTCTTCTAAGTCATAGACACGATTATTTTGAACTGCTTTAAAATGTTTCCAAACATCATTTTCTTTAAATTCCTTTTCAAACATCTTCACAACCTCTTCCGGCATGCCGTGCGCTGCGCGTAAAATAATATCAGGCTTTAACTGTTGTAAATATTCCGTGTTACCGGAAATATATTCTTCATCACGATCTGTCACAACATTTACCCCGCCAGCACGTTTTACTAAATCTCCAATATAAGAGTGCTCCGTACCAACGATATAACTACCGGGAATCCCCATTAAAATTAATACGGAAGGAGCATCCTTTCCTGCTACTCGCGCTTCAATTTCAGCCATTTTATCTTCATACTGTGTTATGAGCTGATTCGCTTGTTCTGTGCGGTTATATTCTTTACCAACTTTCTCTATTTCGTTTAACATATGATCGACACTTGTAAAATCAAGATATTGTGTTTTAATATCAAGATTAGAAAAGTCCACATCCATATTATCTAATAAGGTGGTAACTGATAATATGTCTGTCGGTTTAAGTGATAGCATAAGTTCCATATCTGGGCTCATCGGACTACCAATTTCAGTTGCATCTTTATATCGTTCCGGCAATTCTTTATAACTCGTTGGAATACCAACTAAATCGATATCTAATTTGTCCATGATTTCTGTTATGGCTACAGTCGTTGCAATAATCCGGTGATCGTCCTCTGGTTTATTTGCTTCCGCCGCTTTCACCTTGTCTGCGTTAGTATCCTTTTCCTTTTCACTTGCACTATCGTTTGCCCCACAGCCAGCGACTATGAAGATAATACCTAGCAACATCACCCATAATTTCAAGCTATTTTTCATGATTGCGCACCTCTTTTTTAGGGGAATATTCTACATTTTGGAATACATTGGCATAATATAAACAATCGGAGGCTGGAACATAAGGGTCTGCCCCTCACGTTCAACTACTATTAAAAAGGAAAAGTTCAATTTTTAATAGTAGTAAAGGGGTCAGACACTTTGGCTTTGTCCCAGCCTGCTTTTATTTGCTTTTAATCTTTTGATTATAAGATAGAACGTCGTCTAAATTTAATAGCTAACGGAATGGCGGAACCAACTAATAGGAGTACATAAAGTAACATACTAGTTGTATCTCCTGTTTTAGGGTTACTACCCGTTGATTTTAAACCATTTGCGTCATTGTTATCGGTATTAGAACCAAATTTTGGTTTTTTAAGTTTATCGTCACCATGAGTAACTATTTGATATTTACTTGGATCGTCTTCTTTCATAGTTGTCTGATCTAGGAAAAGACGAGCTAAGTGTTTCATGTCATATTCCATACCTGCTACCTCTTTTGGTACAACAATATGCATATCCAATGTAATAACATCAGATAAATCGCCATCAACCTTAAATTGAATAACAGCTGAGCCATCTTTATTTATTTTAACTACGTCAACATCACCGTGAACTGTTTTTAAGTAAACAATCCATTCCCAATTATCAACCGTAAGTTGGATGTATTTATCATCACCTTTTATTAATAAAATACCTGGCTTTCTGAAAAAGTCATCTGCTGCTGATACTTTATCTTCGGTTTCATGCTTAATAACGTAATCAATTGTATATGCTTTATCCGGGTTTTGTTTTGTAACTTGATTAGAACTTTTATCACTATTATTGTTGTTGTTTTTGTTATTGTTTTTGTTGTTGTTGTTTTTGTTATTGTTCTCGTTTTTATTATTGTTGTTGTTATTATCATCTTCATCTGGATTTAGGATTAGACGTGCATGATGTTTTCCGCCATAGGCCATATCCATAGTTAACATTATAGGATCAGACAACTTCCCAACAATTTTAATTTCAATAACTGCCGAGTCATTATTTTCATCTATAACATTTACATTAGATTTATCAGCCGTTAGCGAATTAAACATATTCCAACCATTAACTTTTACTTGAATATATTTTTCGCCATTCTTTTCAACTAATTTTCCAGGCTTTATGAAAAAGTCATTAGCAATAGATGGTTCATCCTTCGTCTCATGTTTAACAATATAATCAATGTCAGTGGATTTTTCCTCTTTAGAATCTCCTTTGACATTTTCCTTTGCAAATACACCATAAGTTGAAAAATGGGTTGGGTGTATTGTTATCTTACCGTCTTTAACAATACCATTTTGCTCAATCCACTTGCCTTTAGCTTCATTATAATAGTAAATATCAACATCTTTACTCTTAAATTTACTTGTGTCATACCCCATTGTTAATTCAAATTTCCCTGGGTTATCTCCAAGATTACTGAAGTTAAATTCGTAAACTTCACCAGCTACAATGTAACCTTTATGATTTGTCACATACTCTTTATCTTTAACTGAATTAATTACTAATGTTGTTCCAGCTGGTAATCCTTCAGGCAGAGTTAATTGTGTGCTTGCATCGCCACTAATCGTTACTTTGTCTCCGCCATTAACTGGATTTTCATGTCCCTTTTTAATTTCAATTTCCTTTGGTTCTTCTGGCTCATCCGGATTATTACTTTCATCGTCCTCAGTGATTTTCACCAAGGAATCCAAATCAAAATCAACTCGTACTTCATGTGTACTGCCATAAAACATTTTCATACCTATTGTGAGTGGCTGAGATAGATCGCTCACATTAAATCCTACAACTCTTGTTTTATTTTCTTTATCCTCGCTAATAACATCAACATCTCCACCGTTAGGTAAAGTTATTCCTAGAATAAAATTGCTATCACTGTGTTCTAATTGTACATAATTTTTTCCATTCTCAACCTTTAAGATAGCTGGCTTTTTAAAGTATTTATCAACATCCATACCATCATAGTGTACACTGTAATCCATCGTATAAGTGCCATTTGATATTTCGTTATCTGAGTTATCCTCATCTGCAACTTTCACTAAGGAGTCCAAATCAAAGTCAACTCTTACTTCATGTGTACTGCCATAGAACATTTTCATACCTATTGTGAGTGATTGAGATAGATCGCTCACATTAAATCCTACAACTCTTGTTTTATTTTCTTTATCCTCGCTGATAACATCAACATCTCCACCGTTAGGTAAAGTTATTCCTAGAATAAAATAGCTATCACTATGTTCTAATTGTACATAGTTTTTTCCATTTTCAACCTTTAAGATAGCCGGTTTTTTAAAGTATTTATCAACGTCCATACCATCATAGTGTACACTGTAATCCATCGTATAAGTGCCATCTTTTAAGCCATTACTAGACTCCGCCGATACAATGTTATTTGAAAATGGTAATGTAAATACCGTAATCAATAAGGCAAGAAATATATTGAAAGTTTTCCGCATTTTCTACTCTCCTCATTAGCTTTTTCTTTTAGTCACGTGCTGGTCGTAATTTCCAAACGGCAACCATTCCTATAACAGCTGCTAGTAATAAAGAAGCATAAAGTATAATAGATGAATCATCACCTGTTGGTGGGTTTTCTTCCGCTCCGCCCGTTGCTACCGCTCCATCATCTGATTTCTTTTCATTGACATCTGATGATGAATCACCAGCTGTAGGTAGTCCACTCACATCAAAAACTGCGCGAGCCGTATGCGTCATATCATATAAATCTGGAACTACAATATGCATTTCCATGTTAACCGGCTGTGATAAATTACCATCAACTCTAAATTTCACTGTTCGTGTATCGCCACTATCACTTACCACGTCAACTGGTCCACTTGGGGCACTTAGAGATTTAATCATCTTGCTACTCGTCACCGTTAATTGAATATGCTTCACGCCATTCTTTACCGTCAACGTTGCAGGCTTAGAAAAATATCCATCTGCAATAGATGTACTATTACTGCCCGCTTCTTTCATTTCATAATTAATTTTATATGTACCATCTGCGATATCTTTTGCAAAAACTGTACCATGTGGAATAACAATTAAAGAAAATACCATTACAGCAATAGCTAAAATTAACGAAAATCTTTTATTCATTATTTTCTCCCTTTCTTATTGAGTTCGACTTGATTTTAATAGATTTAATGTAAAAAAACGTGTTATGTGTATGACCTCCTCCAATTATTTGGTAAAATAATATAAAAGCAGATTGATATCCCATAACAATGGTTTGCAAACAAACATAACGTTTCTATCTTTATTGCACATTACAATTTAGGGTTTTCAATCTAGCTACATTACAAAGCTTTAATACCATTATAATTAATACAATACGCTTTTGTACACATTAATATGAACGCAAGATGAATAAATTGTGACATTTGTGTGAACTTTAGGTATTTAGAACTATTATAACCTGTGTTTTTTCCCCCGTAACATCCCCCAAAAATAACGATAAATAGAAACTTCCGTTCGCGGGCAGCCGTGTTAAATTATCCATAAAAAAATGATTCCGATAATCGAAGACTAAGCCGCTCCCTAAAGTAGACATGTAAAAAAGTAAAACTACTTCAGTAAGAGCTTATCAGACTGATAATCAGAATCATTCTTTAATATTTTTGACAAAGGTATCCTAGCCTTAATATAACATTTCCTTTATATTATTTGATCAATTTCATTTCTTGGTAGAGGTTTGCTAAATAAAAACCCTTGTCCGTATGTACAATGAAAGTCCTTTAAAACAGTCAATTGTTCCTCCGTTTCAATACCTTCTGCAATTACACGCAAATTCATATTTAAACCAATATCAATAATCGATTTTAGCATTGATTTGTTCACTGAGTCAGAAATATCATCGATAAATGCTTTATCGATTTTCAACGTGTCAATTGGTAGTCTTTTTAATACAGAAAGTGATGAATAACCAGTGCCAAAGTCATCAATAGATAGCTTTACACCTAGTTTACGCAACTTTTTTAGAAGGCTCACAGACTCATCCAAATTTTGTATGACACTCTCTGTAATTTCAAGTTCCAAAAATTTTGGTTGAAGATTTGTCTTTTGTAAGATGTCGGCTACTATTTGAACAAAATCACATTGTTGAAACTGGCGAACAGAAACATTTACGGAGACGATTAATCCTTTGCTTGCCCAACTTTTATTCTGCTTACAAGCTTCACGTAACGTCCATTCACCAATTGTAATAATTTGTCCGCTATCTTCCGCTATTGGAATAAATTCTTCTGGGGAAATAAACCCTAGCTCTGGATGTTTCCAGCGCAATAATGCCTCCATACCAACTATATTTCTTGTAGATAGTTCTACCTTTGGTTGGTAATAAATTTCAAATTGATTTTTTTCTAATGCACTTCTCATTTCTAATTCAATCATTACTTTTCTAGAAATTGCTTCATTTAATTTTGCATTATAAAACTGAATACTATTGCGACCACCGCTTTTCGCAAAATACATCGCCGCATCTGCATGTTTTACTAATACTTCCGCATCCTTGCCGTTTTCCGGGTACAAACTGCCTCCAATACTAGGTGTAATAAAAATTGTTCGATTTTCTATTAAAAACGGCCTTTCAAATTGTTGTAAAATGGAATTTGCAATATCCTGATACGTCTGTTGCGGATTTTCTGGGACAATAAATACAAATTCATCACCGCCAGTGCGGTAAATCTTTGCTGGCTCCTTAATAGCTCCCGACATTCGTGCTGACACTTGCATAAGTAATTGATCACCAAAATTATGACCTAACGTATCATTTATATTTTTAAAACGGTCTAAATCAATTAAAAAGACAGCAAATCGATCATTACCACTCTTATTACAAAACAATTCTTCTAGATCCTTTATAAAACTCGCTCGATTATATAGACCAGTTAAAGGATCACGGTAAGCCAAATATTGATATTCTGACACAAGTTTGCGATTGCTTCCCATTATCATAAACTGCTTTACTACAATAAATAAAAACGTAATGTGCAAACCGATCGTAAGAATATTAAAATAGCCTTGATAAGTTGTTAATACAAGCAGTAATAAAAATAAAGCAACAACGTACGGTAATTTATTGTCTTCCACCTCAATTTGTTTCGTTATCTTTAAGTCGATATCTCCTTTTTCCGTTACCTTATAACCAGTCAATCCAAGTAGTAATACAGCCACTATCCATAATAAATCAGCGGTACCTCCAGGAATAGATTCTCCTTCACTTAAAAGATATGCATATATGGAATCAGCAACAATATGAATAAAAAAAGCAGTGGTAATCATTCTAATAATATTTTTTGCATTCGTATAACTAGATAGAAAGAATAACCCTACAATAAAAAGCATAATTCCTAAATCACTTATTGGATAAACTAAATTCAAAGCCAATATGAATGATGAACTTGATACCATAATGATAGGTGTAATCAAGTAGTGCAAACTAATCGTCGTTGCAACACAAATAAAAATTACGGTATTAAAAAAGAAGCCTTTTCTTATCATTGCGTTATTGATTAACTTCAATAAATAGTACAGGGCGTATAAAAATAATGGAAAGGATAATACCCAAAAGAAACTTGATACTATCGGATATTGCGTTGTTTTCGTAAAAGTTCGTACGAGCAACCAAATAATGTTTGATAAAATCTGACTAGTAATCGCCAGAGAAAATAACAGCCAAACATACTTTTGTTTATTCGATACGACACGATATGTTCGATAAAGCCATACACTGCTAATTAGTCCTGTCACGATTGAAAAAACAATTACAACATCTGTACGATCCAAATGAAGATTCGAATAAATGTATATTGTGATTACATAGGAAAGTATACAAATACCGACTATCCATTCAGACAAGTGCCATCTATTCTTTTTCATAAAAATCCTCCAGTGTTGAAGAAAACTTCATAAGAATAGTTTGCACTTTTTTGTTCGTTTACTAACATGTTTTTTTATTTATCAATGATACAAACGTATCAAAGCAAAACGACGTAAAAAAAGAGGGCAATCAGTTAAGTAAATTTTTTTGAACATAGCCTTTAAGATAATTGAGTTGGCCTTTTCCAAAATATCGCAAGCATTACCCCTACAATTAAAAATAAAGATGAAAAATAAAAAGGATAATTTAAATTCACATCAAATAAAATACCCCCAATTACCGGTCCGAGGATATTCCCTATACTTGTAAACATTGAATTCATGCCACCAACAAACCCTTGTTCTTTCCCAGCAATTTTTGATAAATAGGATGTAATCGCAGGTCTAATCAAATCAAACCCAACAAAAAGGAATATTGTCACAAGCAATATATTTGTATACGAACTTACAACCGTCATAAGATACACAAGAAAAACAGAAAAAATTAGACTATAGCGGATTAAACCAATTTCACCGAGATGTTTTGTTAACCAATCAAATAAGACAACTTGCGCGATTGCACCTACAATGGCCCCACCAGTAATAGCAATGGCAATATCTTTTGGTGTGAAAGAAAATTTATGATCAACAAACAAAGAAAATAAAGAATCAAATGCTGCCAAACTAAAAGATGTTAAGAAGATAATCATAAAGGCGATGAAATACATCGGTGTAAATACACGTCTGATGCCAGTCGCTTTTTGATCTATTTCATCCTCATTCCGCTCCGGCTCGCGAAGCGTAATATATGATAAAACTGCAGAGACTAGTGCAAGGACAGCTGCGGAAAAGAACGGAAGTCGCGGCCCGATCTCCGCTAAGAAACCTCCAATACCAGGTCCGATAATAAATCCAGTCGAAATAGACGCAGACATGTAGCCAAGCGCTTTAGACCTTGTTTCCATCGTCGTAATATCCGCAATAAAAGCAGTTACAGCTGGCATAATTAATGCAGCACTTACACCACCTAATAGTCGAGAAACAAACAACACTTCTACTGTTTTGCCTATTCCAAATAACAATTCCGATGCACTAAAAAATAATAGCCCGATAATAATAATTTTCTTACGTCCATATTTATCTACCCATTTACCCGCAATTGGAGATACAATAAGCTGTGCAAAGGCAAATGCAGCTACAAGATTTCCAACTATACTACCAGATAAATGTAATTCATTCATAATCGTTGGTAATACAGGAATAACTAATCCAATTCCTAAAAATGCAATAAATAAATTCGTTAATAAAATCGCTAATGTCATACGATGTTCTTTCATTTGCTTCTCCCTCTTGTCCACTTCTTCATGATGTATTATGAACACTATAATCTCTTATTTATGATAGCGTCAATCGTTTTAAATCAAAAAATGACTACATTTTCTATTTTTTTCTAATTTGTGTCTTACAGCCAATTAACCATTAAACTTCATGCCCAGAAATCTCATCCAGTTTGTTAAAAACAATCCGCTTCAGCTAGCGGTATAGAACATAATAATCTCACTTTTGTATGAAAGAAGCCTTGTAGTATTTTGGCATGAAGTAAATCATTTATACAATAGATCAAGCTGCAGTTTGGTTTACAAAATCGCTAAAGTACTTTAGGATATAAAAGGTGATGGAATTATGACTTCTGTTATGGGAGCATAATTCCTTTTTTTATTTTCAACAAGTTTTCCCTATGAATTTGGCAACATTTACAGGTTTTCAAACACCTAGATGGGAAATGATGTTAGGGGGATATATTTATTAAGTCGAACAGTAGGTAGTATCATATATGAACAAGTAGCAAGTCATACCAAAAGTAAAATTGGAGGAAATGTAATAATGAAAGAAGGTTCAAAAGGAAATAAAGCTTCACTAGATTTACCATCGTTTTTTATAAGTGGTGGTGTATTGTTACTATTTGTAATAACTGCACTTATCAATGCCGATTTTGTGGCTGATATGGTTGATTACTTTTTTGGATTATCAGCGACTTATTTTGGTTTAATTTATCAAATTGTGTTATTAGGAACATTTTTTATAGCATTATTTTTAGGATTTTCTAAATATGGAAAAATTCGCTTAGGTAATATTGATAAACCTGAAATGAGTACATTTAAATGGATTTCAATTATTATGTGCACATTGTTAGCAGGTGGTGGCGTATTTTGGGCAGCAGCAGAGCCATTAAGTCATTTTCTATCTGTGCCACCTCATTTTTCTGGAATTGAGGATGGATCGCCAGAAGCGGTTGTACCTGCATTAGCGATGAGTTTCGTTGACTGGGGTTTTCTATCATGGGCAATTTTAGGAACGTTAGGAACGATTGTATTAATGTACGCACATTACCATAAAGGAATGCCGTTAAAACCGAGAGCGTTGCTATATCCAATTTTCGGCGAAAGAATTATGAAGAAAAGCATATTTGGAACAATAGTTGATTCATTCTCAATTATTGCTGTCGCTGCTGGAACAATAGGGCCGATTGGTTTCTTAGGTTTACAAGCAGGCTATGGATTAAGCTCCTTAACTGGTTTATCCAATACATTAAGTCTTCATATTATCATTATTGTTTTATTAGTGATCGGTGCAGCTATCTCGGCTGTAACTGGAATTCATAAAGGAATCCAGTTTCTAAGTAGCTTTAATGTGATTTTAGCCGTTGCGTTAATTATTGGAGTCTTATTGCTCGGTCCAGGATTATTTATTTTTAATCATTACTTTGAAGCATTTGGGCTCTATATCAACCAATTTATATCATTGAATACTTTCCGTGGCGATGAAGCATGGCTTGGATTATGGACAGTGTTTTTCTTTGCATGGTTTGTTGGGTATGGTCCAATGATGGCCGTTTTCGCATGTCGGATTTCTCGTGGACGAACAATTCGAGAAATTGTTTTAGCTGTAGCAATCATCGCTCCAGTTATTACAACTTTTTGGTTTACTGTTATAGGTGGAACAGGAATCTTCCAAGAAATAAAACTTCCTGGCTCAGTATCAACCGCTTTAAATGATGCCGGACCACCTGCAGCGATGATGGCAATTGCTGAGCAATTACCTTTTGGTGTTATATTCGGTTTCTTATTTTTACTTGCTACAATCATTTTCGTATTAACAACGACAGACTCCATGTCATTAACAATTTCCATGGCGATATCAGGTGATGGTGATCCACCACGTTGGTTAAGAGCCTTTTATGCATTGGTTATGGGGTTAGTTGCTATTGTTTTAGTCTCGATTGGTGAGGGCAGTGTCAATGCATTACAATCATTCATTGTCGTAACTGCTGTTCCTGTTGTCTTATTGCTATTCACAACATTTTGGACAGCACCAAAAGTATGCAAAGAACTATATGAAAATCAAGAGAATAAATCAGTATCATAATAGCAATCTTTATTAAAAATAAAATCGAGTAGAAGAGAATACATCCCTCTCCTACTCGATTATTTATGTCCGCATGAATCATGATGTCATGTAAAGTTCTCACCACATACCAAACTTACGTTTAGGTTAAAAATGGAAACCTTCAGTCAAGTGACGTCAAAATTCAATTACCACTCAAAAAACTATGTGTCAGCAACTGCTATTCTAGTTGCTCGTTTCAACTCCGTATTCATGGACACCTAGGAAACTAACTCCCATACACCGGAATCTCCTGGCGTATCCCCTTGTGTCCACCATTTTGCTCTATATACATTACCATTATAAGTTACTTCATCATGAGCTAAATAGACAGTTGTCGAATCCCAAGCGGGAACTTCCGGATTATTACCTTCATCCCCATTTCCGTTGTCACCGCTTTCATTATCACCCTCAGAAATCAGCTCCCATGCATGGGATGATTCAGGATTGTCTCCTTGTGTCCACCATTTTGCTCTATATACGTTACCATTATAAGTTACTTCGTCATTAGCCAAATACACTGTTTCAGAATCCCAAGTTGGCAGTGCTGGATTCTCTCCATCATTATCATTTCCATCGTCACCATCTCCAGGAGGGTCAACAGGTTCAACAAAGTCACCATCAAAGTTTGCATCAATTACTTGATAAAATGCATTAGCTGTATCTGCAACTTCCCAATAGGCTAAAATAACATGGTATCCAGAACGTTCTGGAATAACACAGTCATGGCTAACAGAAAAATCAGGTCGTTTTCCACCATCGTCGATAGAGCAGAATAGCTCAAAATCAGATCGTTTCAATGGCGTGTTAGGATCCCATCCTTCTTTCGTTATATAATAATCCCAATTGCTCGTAGCGTGTGCTGCTGTTAATGTCCAATGGAACGTGTAAGCACCACTTGACATTCCCACTTTTGCCCAGCGGTTTTCTCCTTGTTCATCTAATTCAGGAAACACGCCACCACCACTAGCAATTTTACCATCTGGAACTCCAGCTTCTGGATAGTTACCAGGACCTTCGATACTTTGTGGTTCGTAGACCACTCCGCCACAATCTTTATTCACACCTTCAGCACATAAAACAGCCCTGCTTTTTGGATTATCTACATAACCATGCGCTGAAACCTTATTCGTATTAAAAGACAAGGTAAGCGCTATCATTATGAAGGTACCTAAAACTAAGTATAATGGATTTATTTTTACTTTAGACATAACCAAAACAATCACCTTTCTCCCATTAATATTTTAAGACGTTCCCGCCCTTTTAACTAAGCACTCACCCCCTAACATTCTATCTATATAACATTATAATGTTATGATAATATAGAATGTTATAAAACAAAAGAGTCTAAATGTTCATTTTTGGAAGGTACAAAATATGAGGATATACCCATTTCATCCTATTTCTTTCAAGTTACTAACTGATTATTTTTCTTTGGCTATTTGTACTAATAAATAAAATTAGATAGTCATCCCCATGATACGAAGGAAAAGCAACTGCGTCAGAATGTACGAATAGTTGTCCTCTCCCAAGGAAAGTGGGCACCTAATCATGAATTCCCTATTTATCTTACCTAGATATATAGATTTGTTTGTAGTGAATTTAAATAAGTAGGAGGATATTGGAAGTTATGCCACGTGAAATGATACGGGGTATGTAAACAATTCAATTTTAGCATTTTATTCCCCCATCATATTCATTATGCCTGATAGCATTTAATAGGAGATCCGCGAAGTAATAAAGCCATCGCCCTATTCACTATGACGTTCTAGGACAATGGCTTTTATTCTTTTCAAACATAATAGACTAATAATTTCATTCATCTTCCATTGCGGATAATAAACTCAATCTCTTTCTCTCGCCCGTTCTGTATCTCTAATATTCTTCTGAACAGTCACTGCTGCAAATAAACTCAAAACAAATGCCATACCATAGAATCCCTTTTCACTTAAAAGAATACTTCCCGCATTGTATAAGCCAATGCCAATAAGTACTACAGATATAATAAGTGCAAGCCAACTAATACCAAAGTAAATATTCGTTACCGGTATTCCTTCATCTTTATCTCTTACTGCTTTTTGTAAAGATACTGCAGCATAAAGCCCGAATACTAAAATTGCAAAATAGTACCCTTTTTCATTTAGCTCCATTGTTGCGTTGAACAGCCCAATTAGATAAGCTGCAACACCTATCATTAAAGCTGCCCAAGATGCCCCTTTAAAGGCTGCAGTTGGTTCCCCCTCTTTTCTTACATAATCAACCTTCACAAAATCTTCTCTTTCCTCTTCTAACAAATCCTTATAGTCCTTTGCCATTACGTTATCCCCCCTGTTCTTGTTTAATATGAAATGAAGCAAGATCATTCCAAAGCATTTCTCTTCCTTATTATACGTAATATTCATATAATGAGGAGACTATTTCAGAAAAATGATTACAACTACCTAGAAAATTATGTTACCCCTACGCTATGAGTTAACCTGTTTAGTTTGCTTGATGATAAATAAATTATTTTTTGGGAAATTCACATGATTGATAATTTATTCATTATCTGGCGCTTCATACTGTAATATTATTTCCACCCGTCGATTACGTTGTCTACCATCCTCTGATTCATTCGTAGCCACATACTTCCCAGCCTTTCTATCATCACAATTGTCTACTATATTATCATACGAAATTTTCAAAACAATATGTGTGAAGTAAAATAATGCTTTTGTCTGATATTCAACCATGACAAAAGGTCTAAGAATAGATAGCACGTAAAAAAAAACGGCCTTCGTTCTGTTAAATTGAGAACAAGAGCCGATATAGATAGATTTTTAATTTTCATTGACTACTCTCACAGCAAACAGTTTATGATTGTTTTTGCATAATGCGTGACATTTCCGTAACATTTTTACAAAAAAGACGGAGTTTGCACTCAGCAAACTCCGTCATATCAACATTTATTAGGTTGGAATTACATCATTCCCGGCATGCCGCCCATGCCACCCATATCAGGCATTCCTGCTGGTTCTTCTTCAGGGATGTCTGCAACAACTGCTTCTGTAGTTAAAAACATAGCCGCTACAGATGCTGCGTTTTGTAGAGCGGAACGTGTTACTTTTGTAGGGTCTACAATTCCAGTATCAATCATGTTTACCCATTCGCCAGTAGCAGCGTTAAAGCCGACACCTACGTCTTCTTTCTTCAAGTGATCCACGATAACAGATCCTTCTAAACCTGCGTTAAACGCGATTTGACGTACTGGCTCTTCTAGTGCACGTAGGACAATTCTTGCACCAGTTGCTTCGTCACCTTCAAGTGTTTCTTCTAGTTTTGCTACATTGCTAAATACGTTTACTAAAGCTGTACCTCCACCAGAAACGATACCTTCTTCTACTGCTGCACGAGTTGCGTTTAGCGCATCTTCAATACGTAGTTTACGCTCTTTTAACTCTGTTTCAGTAGCTGCTCCAACTTTAATTACTGCAACGCCACCAGCTAGTTTAGCCAAGCGCTCTTGTAATTTTTCCTTATCAAAGTCTGAAGTTGTTTCTTCTGCTTGTGCACGGATCTGTGCTACACGTGAAGTAATAGCTTCAGGGTTACCAGCACCTTCTACAATAGTTGTATGTTCTTTTGTAACAACAACTTTAGAAGCGCGGCCTAGTTGTTCAATTGTAGCACCTTTAAGATCTAAACCTAATTCTTCAGTAATTACTTCTCCACCTGTTAAAATACCGATGTCTTCAAGCATTGCTTTACGACGATCACCAAATCCAGGTGCTTTTACTGCTACTGCATTAAATGTACCGCGAAGTTTGTTTACTACCAATGTAGCTAACGCTTCACCTTCAACATCTTCTGCAATTAGAAGAAGTGGCTTACCTTGTTGCACTACTTGTTCAAGTACAGGTAATACTTCTTGGATATTACTAATTTTCTTATCTGTAATTAAAATATATGGATCTTCTAAAATAGCTTCCATTTTATCTTGGTCAGTTACCATATATGGTGAAGCATAACCGCGGTCAAATTGCATTCCTTCTACAACTTCTAATTCTGTTGTGAATCCTTTTGACTCTTCGATTGTAATTACACCGTCGTTACCAACACGTTCCATTGCTTCAGCGATTAAGTTACCTACTTCAGCATCATCAGAAGATACTGTTGCAACCTGTGCAATTGATTCTTTTCCTTCAATTTGTTTTGAAATGTCACGTAAGCCTTGAACAGCTGAATCAACAGCTTTTTCAATACCACGACGTACGCCTACAGGGTTTGCGCCAGCTGTAACGTTTTTCAAACCTTCGTGAATAAGTGCTTGTGCTAACACAGTTGCAGTTGTCGTACCATCACCAGCAACATCATTAGTCTTTGATGCAACTTCAGATACTAATTGTGCTCCCATATTTTCAAAGCGATCTTCAAATTCAATTTCCTTTGCAATTGTTACACCATCGTTTGTGATTAAAGGTGAACCAAACTTTTTATCTAAAACAACGTTACGCCCTTTTGGTCCTAACGTTACTTTTACAGCATCTGCTAATTTATCTACACCGCGCATTAATGAACGACGTGCGCCTTCTGAAAATTTAATTTCCTTTGCCATGTGAATGACCTCCTTATTTTCAGTACAACATAATCATATTCTTTAAGTAGATATTCAAAACGTTCTATTTACATCCGTTTTTGAATACATATTAAAAAATTAGTCTACAATAGCTAAAATATCGTCTTCACGAAGAATTAAGTATTCAGTGCCTTGATATTTCACTTCAGTTCCAGCATATTTGGAGAAAATAATACGATCTCCTTCTTTCACGTCAAGTGCTACTTTTTCACCGCTATCCGTCACACGGCCTGATCCAACAGCAACAACTTTTCCTTCTTGTGGCTTTTCTTTAGCTGAATCTGGTAATACAATACCGCTTGCTGTTGTTTCTTCAAGTTCTACAAGTTCAATGACAACGCGATCTCCTAGTGGTTTAATCATGTAGACAACCTCCTTAATCCTTTTCCTCATATTTTTATTAGCACTCTTCTATTGCGAGTGCTAACACCAATTAATATATTAATTAATTTATAAAAAAAATGCAAGTATTGTACTTCTTTTTTATGTAAAAATGTCAATTGCTTGTCACATTTAATGTTTTCCTATGTACGATGTGATTTTTAATTTCAACTATTCTCACTATACCCATGCTGAGGCAGCACCCTAAGATATGCGAAGTTTTGTACCGAGGCATTACTGTGAATAAGGGAATTAGCAAATACATACAAGATAGTTTGATCCTGTACATTTTTTTAAAAAGCCTTCATACATTTTGAATGAGTTATAATATACGATATGTACCGTTAATTATGTTAAAATACTTCATACATGTTTTCATACAAAGTATTGAAGATAAAATTAAATCAAGAAGGAGTTTTTCTCATTGGCTAAACGTTATTGGTGGGTCATCATCGCCTACTTCATTATGCAGTATTCAAATTTAATCGTCGTCCCACCCTTACTTAAATGGCTTCCATTTGAAAATGCAACAATCGTAGTATACTATTCTATATTTGCTTTCATTGCTTGTTTAATCGCCGTTTTATTCTTGATGAAACCCGATATGAAGGCGGGTGTAGATGAAAACGCAACTGGCGCGGAATCTACCATAATGTGGATTATCGTTGGTGTATTTATGGCCTTCTTAGGACAAGGTATAGCTGGCGCAATCGAATTATATGTATTCAATGTCGAAACACAATCAGAAAACACACGCTTTATTACAGAAATTGCAAAGTTATTTCCTGCCTTTATCATTATCACAACATTGATTGCACCTATTTTAGAGGAGATTATTTTTAGAAAAATCATTTTCGGTACACTTTATAAGAGAACAAACTTTTTTGTTGCCGCAATTTTATCGGCCTTAGCGTTCGGTTTCATTCATGGAGAGCCAGAGCATATTCTCGTCTATAGTTCCATGGGACTTGTATTTGCCTTTTTATATGTAAAAACAAAACGGATACTTGTACCTATTGCTGTACATATGTTAATGAATGCAATCGCCTTATATTTTAACTTTAATCTCCCAGAAGATATACAACAAAAGACACAAGTAATTTTACACCTATTTGGAGGATAAAAAACAATGCGAAATTCTTTACTTACAAAAGGAATAGTATACTTTCTCATGGGAACCTTTTTCCTATTCATTGCAATACAAAGTGTAGAAGATACCGTGTGGAATATTACAACCCTATTAATTGCAGCCATTGCTACACTGGATTTTGGTTTAGCAATTAGATTGATGATGCTACATTTTAAAACTTCAAAAAAAAGATAATGAGGCTGGGACAGTCTGACATCCTCGTTCAAATACTATAACTAGTAAAAAGTTCCGTGTTTCATACTGCGTGTAGTAGTTGAGGGAGGGGTCTGACACTTTGGTTTTGTCCCAGCCATGTCTATTTAATCATCTTTTTTTAATGGGTAATGTTTTAGAAAATAAACAAGTGCTTGCAATTCAACTGCGAGATCAATATGATGTACCCGAATATGATCAGGCACCGTAATACGAGCTGGTGTGAAGTTTAAAATCCCTTCAATGCCATGTTCAACTAACTTCTCAGCAATATTGTCAGCCTCCGTCGCTGGAATCGTTAAGATAGCCACTTTCACATTACCAACGTGTTCCGCTAGTTCATCTATATGGTAAACAGGAATTCCACCGAAATCCATTCCTACTTTACTTTCGTCTGCATCAAAAGCCATTACGATTTTCGTATTATTATTTTTTAAGAAGTTATATTTTAAAAAAGCAGTTCCTAAATTACCTACTCCAACTAACGCAACCTCGGTTAATTCATCCTGATCTAATGTTTTACGAAAAAACCCAAGCAAATACTCTACATTATATCCATAACCTTTTTTACCTAAAGCCCCAAAGTAGGAAAAATCTCGTCGTATTGTCGCTGAATCAACTTTAACTGCTTCACTCAACTCTTTTGAGGAAACGCGATTTTTCCCCTGGTGCTGTAAATTATTTAAAAATCGGTAATATAACGGTAATCTCTTTGCTGTTGCTTGTGGAATTTTACTTTGTTCCATTATTATTCCTCCTAGCTGCTAGCTGACTTTGTTTATTTCTTCGTTACGAACGTTTGTAATCCCCAGATTTTCCACCTGTTTTTTCTATTAAATAAGTTTGACCAATCGTCATTCCTTTATCAATTGCCTTACACATATCATATATTGTCAAGGCAGCTGCTGATGCTGCCGTTAACGCTTCCATCTCTACACCTGTTTGCCCTTTTGTTTTAACTGTAGATATTATCTCTAATTCATATGTTGCTTCATCTAGTTTCCAATCAAATGTAATGTTTATTCCTTTTAATTGCAAAGGATGACACATTGGAATAATCTGCGAAGTATTTTTTGCCGCCATGATGCCTGCAATTTGTGCAACAGCAAGCACATCCCCTTTTTCAACTGAAAGATTAATAATCTTCTCATATATTTCTTTTGCTACAAAAATACTTGAGCGCGCCACAGCAATTCTTTCCGATTCGGACTTTTCACTAATATCAACCATATGTGCCCGACCTTCTTTGTTAAAATGTGTAAAATCAGTCATTCTCTCACCCCTAAGATAATGAACCTTTTCTTCTACTATACCAATTTTTACAGAAAAATGGTATAAAATCGTGATTATATTCACAAATGTATTGCGTGGAATACTTAATTTAGCTACACTTTAACGACAACTACCATTATAATGATATATATATGATTATCGGGCGTGTTTAAAAAGATAGATAACCGCACTTTCCCTACTTATGGGAACAAAGGCTACGTTCGCAACTTCCTGTTGCAATACCATTGTAACCTACGTCTTTTAGGCCCGAACGAATCGGGCTTTTGACTTTCTGTTAATTGACACTTCCACGCTTGAAGTGATAACCATATAGTCTGTGATAAATAAGGACCGGGTATCATATTTTTGAGCCCTTTAAACTTCCTTATAAATAATGATGCTTTTTTGAGGTGAAATATCATGATACTGATGCAACTAACAGGGATTTCAAAATCCTTTGGTGCTGAAGAAATTTTAAATAATATAAAATTAGAAATTAAAGACCGTGATCGTATTGCGATTGTTGGTCGTAACGGTGCTGGGAAATCTACATTATTAAAAATAATGGCTCATCAAGAAACTTACGATGTTGGGGATATATTCCAAACAAAACAATTAACAATTGGTTATTTATCGCAACACACGGAACTTGAATCGGAAAAGACAATTTGGAATGAAATGATTGACGTATTTGAACCTTTAATTGCGCAAGAAAAAGAGTTGCGTGCTGTTGAGCAAAAAATGGCCGACGCACATCACTTATCACAAGGAGAATATGAAAAACTATTAGCCTCATATGATCAATTGCAACATACATATGATGAAAATGGTGGCTACACATATGAAGCCGAAATCCGCAGCGTATTAAACGGGCTACACTTTCAAGATTATGAAGATGACACATCTATCACGGAGTTAAGTGGTGGTCAAAAAACGCGACTAGCATTAGGGAAACTTTTACTCTCCAAACCACAATTATTAATTTTAGATGAACCGACAAACCATTTAGACATTGAAACATTGGCATGGTTGGAAGGTTACCTAACAAATTATCCTGGCGCAGTCGTTATTGTTTCCCACGATCGCTATTTCTTAGATAAAACTGTAAACATCGTGTATGAAATTTCTCGACACACGATTAAAAAATACTATGGTACGTATTCAAAATACCTTGAATTACGTGCTCAAGAATATGAACAAGAATTAAAGGAATACGAAAAGCAACAAACTGAAATAAAAAAAATGGAGGATTTTATTCAGCGAAATATTGTTCGTGCCTCCACAACGAAAAGAGCGCAAAGTAGACGAAAGCAACTTGAAAAAATGGATGTGCTGGATAGACCTTTAGGAGATGAGGCGTCCGCTACTTTTACCTTTGAAATTAATAAAAGAAGTGGTAATGATGTATTGCAAGTAACAGATGTAGCTTTTGGATATGATGATTCATCTGCTTTACTTTTCAAGCATATATCGCTTCGTGTAGAGCGTGGAAATAGAATCGCCATTGTAGGACCAAATGGTATCGGTAAAACAACATTACTAAAAGTTATTACTGGGAAATTAGCACAAAATAAAGGGACAATCCAACTTGGCACAAATGTGCAAATTGGGTACTATGACCAAGAATTAGCTGACCTTTCTTCTAATAAAACGGTACTTCAGGAATTATGGGATGAGTATCCTACTGTAATGGAGAAAGATATACGAACTATGCTAGGTAATTTCTTATTCTCTGGTGATGATGTTTTAAAACCTGTCCATTCACTTAGTGGTGGTGAAAAGGCGAGATTAGCGCTTGCAAAATTACGAATGCAAAAAGCGAACTTATTAATTCTTGATGAACCAACGAACCACTTAGATATTGATAGTAAAGAGGTTTTAGAAAGTGCACTTCTTGACTTTCCCGGGACCATTATTTTTGTTTCCCACGATAGGTATTTTATAAATAAAATAGCCGATCATATTTTCGAAATGGACACGGATAGTACAGAGTTTTACTTAGGTGATTATGATTATTATGTGGATAAAAAACAAGAACAAATGGAACTTAAACAGCTGGAAGAAACATCTACTCAGAATGACCTACAAGAATCCCGAAAACAAAACTTTCAAGAAGAAAAACGGCGTCAAAGTGAAATTCGTAAAATTGAACGGCAAATTATGAAGGTTGAAGAAACAATCGAAGAGCTTGAAACGACACATGAGATGTTAGAATTAGATATGACGAAACCTGAGATATTTCAGGATCACGAAAGAGCACTGGCACTAACGAAAGAAGTTGAACAAGTTAAACTTCAGTTAGATACTAAAATGAAAGAATGGGAAATGCTCCAAGAACAACTTAGCGCATTTTGACAAACGGAAAATCAAATATTTTCCCCACCAAGGTAATAGTAACCGTATGTGAAACTTCTTATTGAAAAAAGTCGAGTGGACAAATTAAACTTGTTCACTCGACTTCTTTTTATTTAAATAAATAATCATCTTGAATTGCATTTTCAACGGCAACGCGATAAACGAGTCCTATACCAATCATGGTCGACATGACAGAACTTCCTCCATAGCTTAATAACAATAGTGGAATCCCTGTGATTGGCATAATACCGATAATCATCCCGATATTTTGAAAAGCGTGGATAAATATAAAGCTTAATACACCAAAACAAATAAATGATCCAAAAATGGAATGTTCATAACTTCTTAGACCGTGTGTTAAAAGCCTATACAGTAATATAAAATATAGGAAGACAACTAGGGCACTTCCCACAAAACCAAAGCTCTCCCCTATCATAGAATAGATAAAGTCTGAATGCGCCTCGGGATAATAAACTTCCGATGGTCCTAATCCTTTTCCGAATAATTGTCCAGATCCTAACGCCATCAATGATCGATCAAATTGAAATGTATCACTCGATTGATGATCTGGATCAAACCAGTTCAACACACGATCAATTTGATATTGGTCAAGCCCTAATACATGCTGTGACATATCAGGAAAGGAAATAATAATCCACAAAGCGCCACCAATAACTGTTACTCCACCCACTACTAATGTGCCAATAATCTTCCAGTTAATACCTGAAAGAAAAACAAACATACCCGCAATAAATACATACACCATGGAAGAACCAAAGTCAGGTTCCTGCGCAATAAAAGCAATTGGGATTAATGTAATCACAATAATCTTCGTTAACAATAAAATATCAGACTTAATTGTACTATCCACAAACTTTTCCTTATGATTACTAATAATTGTGGACAAGTAAAGTATCAGTCCAATTTTCGCAAACTCAGATGGCTGAATGGATAATGGTAAGCCTTTTGGATTAAACCAACTTTTTGCACCGTTTTTAGCTTCAGCAATACTAGCCGGACTGATAAACAAGATAATAAGTACAATAACACTTGCAATATAAATATATAAACTTGCTCTTTTTAGCTGATCCAAATCAAAAAACTGAATCAAAACAATAAACATGATCCCAATAGCATACCAGACAAATTGTTTCATCACAAAGTTACTTCCACCATACTGCTGGAGCTGTTGGGCATTATATATCGCTAATAAACTAACTGCCATAAAGCACATAATTAAAATAATTAAATCATAACGTGTAAAGTGTGATTGTTTATGTGTCACTTCTATCACCAAATTTCTGAAGTTCTATTTTTAGAGGAGCAAAGTAGTTATCCACAAGTTATTCTTTGTGTTTCATCCCTGTATAGCAAGATACACACAAAGTTATCCACCTTGTCCACATATTTTTGTGTCATTCCACTGTATTTTATCCACAAATGAGATTCTTGATTTTACTTACCTTTTTAAACTTATGCACAATACTGTGGACAAGTTATGTGTATCCTGTGGATTATTTCTATTTTAATAATAAAGAGGGGGTTGCATTTAAGTCTAGACCAGACCTTCTTCCTTGTTCATAGGCTATCGTTCCCGCAGCCGCAATCATTGCCGCATTATCTGTACACAAAGATAATGGTGGGATTAAAAGCGGTATATTTGATTGGGAAAATTTATCCGTTAATGCAGCTCGTAATCCTTTATTTGCAGCTACTCCACCTGCAATTATAACTTGTTTGACGTCATATTGCTGTGCTGCACGGTATGTCTTTTCAGTTAGAACATCAATTACACTAGCCTGAAAGCTAGTTGCAACATCTTCTTTCTTCAATGTAATACCGCGTTGCTTTGCATTGTGAATAGAATTGATTACAGCTGACTTTAGTCCACTGAAACTGAAATCATAACTATCCTCTTCCAACCACGCACGTGGATAGGCAATTGTCGGTTCACCTACTGCAGCTAATCTATCTATTTGTGGACCTCCTGGGTAAGGTAAATCAAGCATTCTTGCTACTTTATCATAAGCCTCTCCAGCTGCGTCATCTCTTGTTTGACCAATTACCTCAAAGTGACCGTGTTCTTTCATTAAAACAAGCTCCGTATGTCCTCCGGAGACAATTAAGGCTAATAGTGGAAAGGTAAACTCCTGTTGCAAACGATTTGCATAAATGTGTCCTGCAATATGGTGAACCCCTACCAATGGTTTTTGCTTCGCAAAAGCTAATGCCTTTGCTGCATTAATACCGATTAGTAAAGCACCTACCAAACCTGGGCCTTCCGTCACTGCAATTGCATCAATTTCATCCCACGACACTTTCGCATCCTTTATTGCTTCGTCAAGTACAATCGTAATTTGTTCAACATGATGGCGGGAAGCAATTTCCGGAACAACACCACCGAACCGTTTATGACTATCAATTTGTGATGCAACTATATTCGTTACAATTTCCGTACCATTTTTCACAATGGCAACAGCAGTTTCATCACAACTTGTTTCAATACCTAGTATATACATATTTTTTTTCATGTTAATGTCACCCACATTACAATAGCATCTTCTTTATTATCTGTATAATATTTTTTACGAATTCCACCTGGAACTAATCCAAACTTACGGTACATATTTTGTGCTACAATATTTGATTCACGAACTTCTAACGATAAACGTTCTGCACCATGATACATTGCCATTTGTATAGAAAAGCGAAATAATTTTTCCCCTAACTTCAAACCACGGAACGAAGGAAGGATAGCAATATTTGTTATTTGAGCATCATCCTCAACAATCCACATTCCAACATAACCAACAATATGTTCATCTAACAACAAAACATAGTAATATGCATGTGAATTCAATGCTATTTCCTGATAAAATATTTCTTTCGTCCATGGAACAGGAAATGAAGCACTATCTACCGTATACACATCTGCTATATCATCCAGTTCCATCTTACGAATCATTACTTCACCCATATTACTGCCCCTCTTTTTGGGCAGCAATCCATTTCGCTTCTGCTTCAGCTAAACGCAAATAATTCGGTACTAATAAATGGGTTTGGTCGCCTTCCTTATTTAATCCCGCTAATGCAAGATGAGTTGGATTTGCAATTTGGAATATATCTTCTGGAATAATTGCACTATCACCCATCATTTCCGTAATAATTGTTCTAAATTGGTGCATATCGGGACTTAGAAAAATTATATCTTCATTTCTTCGTAATAATTGTTCTAACCAATCTTCCATCATTACATTAACCTCTTCATGGATGAGCTGCATTTGACGATTCTGCCACTTATATAGTCCGGTATATACTAATCCCCTTCGTGCATCAAAAAAGGGACATATCAAGACTTTGGAAAGCTTTCCTTGATAAGCAAGAACTTCCAGACTTGAAACGCCAACAATTGGAATGTTTAATGCCCATGCCAACGTTTTTGCTGTTGTTAAACCTATTCGCACACCCGTGTATGAACCAGGACCTTTTGCTACTACAATTTTTTCTAAGTCAGAAGGTTTTATTTGCAATTCCTTCATTAATTGATCAATAGCAGGCATCAAACGAACAGAGTGATTTTTAGCTATATTTGTAACAATCTCTCCAACCAGTACGTTTTCCTTCGTAATGGCAACTCCAAGTACTTGATTTGATGTGTCGATTGCTAATGTATACATATTCTATTTCTCCTCAAATCTCGAGTAATTTACTTACGATTGATGTAAAGTATTGTCCTACCGGATGAAATACAAGAACTCGTGAATGTTCATCTTTATATGAAATTGTAATGTTGAGTAGTTCCTCAGGCAAATAATCTTGAATGAAATGTGCCCATTCAACAACAGTTATACCTTTCCCATCAAAATATTCGTCAAAGCCGATATCCTCATCCATGTCTTCTAACCGATAGACATCCATATGGTAAAAAGGGAGATCACCTTCATACTCCTTAATGATTGTAAAGGTAGGACTATTTACAATCTGTTTTACACCAAGACCTTTGGCTATTCCTTTTGTAAATGTTGTTTTACCCGCACCTAAGTCTCCCTCAAGGGTTATCACATCACCAGGATTCAAATATTGTGTTAATGTTTCTGCAAGCTTCATTGTTTCTTCTTCGGTTGCAGATTGTATCTGAAATTCAGTCACGCTATTCACCTACTTTAAATGGGTATACCCTTTACTTTCTAACTCCACTATTTTATCATGATTTGTATGCATAAAAACAGTATCTTTGGTTTCACTAATAATAACCTTGCCTATCGCAGTTACTTTCACCTTTGCATTGTTGCTAGCCTGTTTTACATGATGCCATTCATCTGGTGCAACCGTACCTAGCAATTCAAAATCTTCACCACCAAATAATTTCCATTTCGTATTTAGTGATTGAGGAAATTGCTGTATTGATTCATGTATTGGTAAGTGCTTTTCATCTATAACGATGGATACCCCCGATGCTTTTGCGATTTCTCGGGACTCATTTGCGATGCCATCACTAATATCATTTAAGGCAATTCTCTTAATGGAATGTAAATTTTGTGAAAAGGATACTCGTGGGGACGGCATTTGATGTCTCTTAATAAAGTAATCCTTATTATTATACTCCCCTTCTGGGTGCTGAAGGATATACAAACCTGCTTGGGAATCACCTAATGTTCCTGTAACAAAGACTATATCTTCAGGTTTTGCATGACTTCGATATCGGGCCTTATCCTTTTCCACATAACCCATTACAGTTATAGATAGTGAAAAACTTTTGCCTGAGACAGTATCTCCACCTATTAGATCCATTTTAAACATCTTTGCTAGTTCCGCCATCCCGTCGTATACTTCTCTTACTTCCGAGGGATGCCATGTTTTTGGAATCGTTACTGCAACTAAATAAAAAGCAGGTAGTGCACCCATTGCTGCTAAATCACTTATATTTGCTGCAAGTGCCCGATATCCTACATGATATGGTCGCATCGTTTGCTTTGTAAAATGGACACCTTCAACAAAAACGTCCACAGATGTAACCATATCTTCTGATGTATTACGTATCACCGCAGCATCATCGCCTACTCCTTTAATTAAGCTGGGCTGTTTGTAATAAATAGGTTTAATACTTTCGATAAATTGAAACTCGTCCATTTATAATATCACCAATTCTCCTGAAAGCTATGTTTATCATAGCAAACACCATTAGAACAGTGCAAGCACACCTGCAATTATTTAAGTCATGATGATTATATGACATGTCAACTACGGTTTCATCGTAACCTGTATGAATAAAGTAAAAAAACGTGAATATAAATGGTATAGGAACTTTTTATAAAAACTATTATGGAATCGATTTAAATGGCTCTACAATAAATAGTGTTGGTGATAAAAATTCACTAACACTATTTTTAGTATTAGTAAAAATAGAAAACAAGTGAGTTTCCCTGTAGAATTAAAG
>NZ_JBHLWL010000063.1:0-738 GCF_042432965.1 Paracerasibacillus soli
TTTAATTCTACAGGGAAACTCACTTGTTTTCTATTTTTACTAATACTAAAAATAGTGTTAGTGAATTTTTATCACCAACACTATTTATTGTAGAGCCAAAATTAACATATGAAGTGAATGAATGCCCAGATTATAAGGCGGAGTTAGTAGGCACTTTAGAACAGCATGCTTCGCTAGAGTGTGATGAACTAATACATTTCCAACGTCACTTGACGTAGGGTCGTTATATTTACATCAAAAACATCAAAAAACCCATATAGCAATATGTTGCTACATGGGTTTAATTTGCCTGGCGGCGTCCTACTCTTGCAAGGGCAATGCCCTAACTACCATCGGCGCTGAAGAGCTTAACTTCTGTGTTCGGTATGGGAACAGGTGTGGCCTCTTCGCCATCACTACCAGACAGGTTATGATTTAATTGGTTGCCCTAATTTTTTGAGGACAAGTTATATTATAATCACTTTATTTTAAAAAAGCAAGTACTTTTTTAAAAAAGTTATTGTACCTCAAAAACCAAATAAGAAATGTAATAAACAATCAACTATAGTAAGAAGCTAGTCAAGTCCTCGATCAATTAGTATCCGTCAGCTGCACATGTCACCATGCTTCCACCTCGGACCTATCAACCTTATCGTCTTTAAGGGATCTTACTCACTTGAAGTGATGGGAAGTCTCATCTTGAGGGGGGCTTCATGCTTAGATGCTTTCAGCACTTATCCTTTCCACACGTAGCTACCC
>NZ_JBHLWL010000064.1:0-6607 GCF_042432965.1 Paracerasibacillus soli
GTTCAAGTTCAACATTTTTAACGGTTACCACAAATGGCGAAAGTTTAAAAGTTAATGGACCATTATCATCAAATGAAATATTAATCGTTGATAGTGGATTACTAACTGCAAAAATAACAGATTCAAGTGGAAATACGGTTCGGAATGGTTTATCTGTTTTAGATGAGTTAAATTTTCCAGTTTTATATCCTGGTAGTAATGAAATAAAAGTAAGTAGTACAGGAGCAACATTTACGGAACTTCATGTATTAAGTCAGAGTAGATGGAGGTGATTTTATTATGGCGATTCAATCGGTTGTAACATCTCAAACAGATTTTACTGGTGAGTTTCCGATTCATGATGAAACAGTTGCATTATGGCGTTTTAACGAATCGCAACCAGATGATAATCACTTAAAAGACAGCAGTATGAATAATCATCATTTTACTATTTCAAATTGGTCTGGAACATCTGCAAGTTTAATGGCAGGGAAGTTTGGGCGATTTTTCAGGCAGAATATTGTCAATCCAACAAGTGAAAAGACGTATCTCACCGCTACCAATGATGGTAACTTTTTTACTGAACTAGGGGAGAAAATTATTGTCGGTGGCTGGATAAATCCGACAACCTATTCAATCGGTCAAACATTTATTCCTATATTTAGCACAAGAAATGGACCTGGACAACCAATTCTATATATATCTTTATATCAAGGAAGACTACGATTAATGCTTTATAACAACGCGGGGACATTAATTTATGATACATCCGAGACACCAAGTATAAGCTTTATAAACAATGGGTGGTATTTTATCACAACAATCATAAATAAGGCTGATAAAACAATTCAAAACTTTATCGGAGATCGCTCGAATGGGGCAACTTGGCAATCACCTGTAAGAAGTTATACAGGTGTATTGAATGAGGAATGTACCGCTGATATTGTGATGGGGATGTTACAAGATAGGTATTATTATGCTGGTGGTTTTGATGATTGGTTTTTTGAGAAAGATTCAAAGTTAACGATGGAAGATATACACTTATACTTTAAATCTTCTATTCAAGCAAATGGTGCAGATAATGTCTCCCAAGTCGATGCATTAACGGAACCAGGTACTGTTATTTTAAAGCAAGAAGATAACAAGTATCCAAGTAGTGGAGTGCTCTATACAGTACCTAAAAAGTGTGGTTTAGGTGGCAATGGTAGAGTTTCAGTAACTAGTGAATATATTGCTGGAACAACTGCGATTAGTTTAGTAGAAACATCCACATCAGATGACCTTGAGGATTGGACTTCGTGGCAAACAATTGGACCAACAGGTGAATTAATTTCACCTAATAGAGATTATATCCGTTATCGCATTACTTTAACGACAGAAGATGAAACGAAAACACCGAAACTAATAGAAATTGTATTGCATGATATCCCAAAACCCGCCTATGAAAAGCTTGGATTTGCTAGACCTGTCGTTTTGGATAGTAACGGCGCTTGGGATGCAGTTTTAGAAAATGCGTTTGATGTCATTGTTACAAGTGAAATTAATGGTGCTGACATCTTAGAGTTTAAGATTCCTTTTCATGATTTAAAAAGGGAAAGTATTGAAAACGAAAAACAAATTCAAATCGTAGACGATGTGTATCGCATACGAATGATAACGGATGAAAAAAGCCAAGAAGGTAATATCATCACTCACGTATATGCAGAAGCAGATTTTTATGACTTAGCTTTTAGTACGGATAAACAGCCTATTGAATTTAATGCAGATACTGCTGATGTCCCAATGAAATATGCGTTAGAAGGAACGGAGTGGTCTGTTGGAAATGTGAATGTAACTACAAAGCGAACGTGGGAATCAGAGGAGAAAAATGCATTATCTATATTACGAGAAGTGCAAAATATCCATGGTGGAGATTTAATTTTTGATAGTGCGAATCGTTTAGTTCATTTACTGACATTTGGCGGGAAAGATAGTGGTGCGTTATTTAGCTATAGAAAGAATATGAAAAGTATTCAAAGAACAGTGGATACAAGAAGTTTAGTGACAAGATTATACGCATACGGTAAAGATGGCATGACATTTTCATCTATTAACAATAATAAAGCATATGTAGAAGATTATAGTTTTACATCGGAAGTTCGAATTGCAACACTTGATGCCTCATCATTTAGCAATCCTTATCAAATGTTAGAGTTTGCAAATATGAGGTTAGGTCAATACGCAAAGCCAAGAGTGTCTTATGTTTTAACTGCTATGGACTTATCCGTACTAACAGGTTATGAACATGAAGAGTGGGATCTAGGAGATATTGTTACCGTTAACGATAAAGAATTAAATTTACAAGTGAAGACTCGTATCGTACGCAGGCAGTACAATTTGCAAGAACCATGGAAAACAGTGATTGAACTGTCAACGAAATTAAAAGAATTAGGTGATTCATCAGCCCAGTGGGATAAGGCTGCAGATATGCTACATGACACGGATGTGCTTGATCGGCAGGAAATAAAAGATTTAGTACCGTTTAATCATTTGAGAAATTCAAGGGCAGATGATGGATTTACGTATTGGGTGAATTCTGGTTTTACAGTTGACCCTAACAATGGTGCAAGCGGAGATGCATCCTTTAAAGCAGAAGGTGTTTTGGGAATGACGAAATCTATGTATCAAACTGTATATCCAGCAAATCGAAAGAATTATACAATATCCGCACAAATAGGTTCTGAAAATCTAGAGAAAGGACCAAATGGACAGGTAGGGATTGAAGTGGAAATTGAATACGAAGATGGGTCAATCGAAAAGAGAATTATAGATTTATATTAGAGGTGCTTAAAATGGTGTTTTTAACTCAAACTGCACATGTAATAAATCCTAGAGGTTCAGGAAAAATTAGAAGAATCACAATCCGTTTATTTGTAAGAGATTGTACTGGAACTGTATATTTTACGGATCTTCTATTGCAAGGTGGTTCAATCGCTACTGGGTGGGTTGGGCATGTATCAGAAATAAAGTGGACACTTGATGGTTAGGTGATTTGAATGGCGATACAATTTACTCGATTTAGTGAAACGATACGTGTGAAAGAAGATAAAAGAGTCGTAAATGTAACTTTGAAATTGTTCGTTACAGACTGTACGGGGACGATTTATTATACAGATATACAACTTCAAGAAGGCGATAAGCTAACGGGATATGTCTTAAACACAGAAACCTCACTTGAAAAATATAGAGAAGAAAGCGGGGTTCTCCCAGTTCGTTTCTATAATGGAGTGGTTAGAAGTAAAGAAACGATTGTCATATTTAATCTGGGAACAACATCTGCAGGACTGGATTGTCATATCACACCCCTACAATCAATGAAAGCAGGAAGTATTAAACTTTCGCAAGGGTATGGCTCGCACAGGATGAAATTTAAAGCTGTAGCAAATCCAGATGATACATTTTCATTATTGGCTTCAAGTAGACAAGCGTTGCGAAATCAATCCAAAACAGAAAAAGAAGGGTTTTATCAATATACCGCAGCATCTGATAGTAAGCACATTGTAGAACTCGAAGAAGGAAAAGCAGCACGAGTTTTATTTGAATTCCAGGAAATGCAAGAAGGAAGTGGCAAGCAATGAGTCAATATCTAGAAGGCAAAAAGACAATGGTGTGGAGTTTCATGGGAAACGCAAGAATGTATGAGGCTTTAAACAAATACGGGGATAGGCTTGATACGGTAGGTATATTTACATTTGAGGTAGATATTACAGGTACTATTAAAGAAACAGGGACAAGTATATCGAGCATGATGCCGTATATTAATAAATGGCCTCATATAAAGTGGCTGCTAACAATCATGAATCATGGAACGGCATCTATATTTACAGCAATCAGAAATAACACAAATGGTGCAAAGGATAAGTTTTTATCTGAAATCGTTCGAATCATGAATAAGTATCCATGGTGTGATGGTGTTGATATTGATTTGGAACGTGGTGGTGGTTATGAAAATAAAGATGCTGCGAACCTTTTATTTAAAGATATTTATCAAACTGTAAAACAGTACGATTCATCAAAGCTTGTCAATATTTGCTTACCTGGGATGACAGGGGTTCAAGGTTCTGTTGGTGGAGAAAACTGGTGTGTTTATGAAGACTTAGATCCTTATTGTGATACGGCTGCGATTATGAGTTATGGGATGGCTTGGGCGGGTTCCGCTCCTGGTCCTGTTTCCCCGCGAGATTGGTTGGAAGGTATTTATAATTATGCAACAAGCGTCATGTCTCCAAAGAAGATATTCTTAGGTCTTCCAGGTTACGGTTGGAACTGGCGAATTGATGATACTCCTCAGAATTTAAATAGGGTTTATCGTGGTACGTCCAACACCTATTATGCTGCACAACTTTGGATGACAGGTGGTTATAACTTTACAAATGATGCACCACCGCAACCGATGATTCCTATCATTGCTTATTGGGATGATTACGATAAAGTCCCATGGGCATTGCCACATGTCTATGATTACATGGAAGGTCCAGATGCAGTTACGAGAACCAATCCATTAATTGCAGAAGATTATAACCGAAGAAGCTTTTTAACAGCGTATAGTAAACAACAAAAGACGGAGTTTGGAAATATATATATTGACCGTCAAGGCAGTAATTATGATAGTCATGCGGGAATTGTAACTGATTCTTCTCAGATGGTTACTCTCGGTGAAAACGGTGAAACGATATATAATTTCACATTACAATCTAGTGGAACTTATGACATTGCAGTAAGAATTGGTTTTCCATTTTGGGATAAGAATTCTATTAAGATATCAATTGATAATGATGAAACAACAATTAAAGAGAGTAGGCTATGGTGGCCTTATTGGAGAACAACTTGTTGGTTAACGTTAAAGAAGAATATATCCTTAACAGCAGGTGCACATACCATCAAAGTTAAAGCAGGAATACCTGGTGTACAGTTTTATGGTTTTAGGGTCTGCTCAGACTTCAGGCAATCATCTAGCGCGGGTGAAGCAGAATTTTTACTTGCCCCGCGAAAATTTAAAGGGGTAAATGGTAAAATGGTAGAACCTGACCGGGCATTTAAATTAACGACCGAAGTATTGAGAAGAAAACCAGACTCAGCCCTTATTTGGTACGAAGACTTCAGGGATGAAAATCCGCTACCTAGCAATTATTGGACAACCCTAAGCGGTGAATGGGAAGTATGGAAAAAAGATGATTTTAACAATCCACGTCCTTATGCACAGCTTGATGGAAAAGGTGAATTGACATGGAGATATTCAGATTTTAAAGATATACACATTAGAGCAAGAATTGGATTCCCACAAAACGGAAGTGGGAGAGCAGGAGTTTTTTGTGGAGATTTGTTTTGCTGTTTAAATTATACTTCTCAACGTCTAGAGTTGTATAAAAGTAATTCATTACTGGGTAGTTATAATGTTCAAATTGAACGAACATCAAACGCTAATTTACGAACTGCTCCTAATCTGTACACGATTGAAATGCGAATTCGTAATAATTCTGTCAGGGTGTATTCCGGGGCAGCAAACACATTCAGATTTAAAGTGGATATAAATGATTTCAGTGGAGGCTATGCAGGAATTCGTTCAGATAACCGCATGATATCTGACTTACTTCGTTTAGGAGATGCATGGACATACGAACCATATGAAAGTGTAGATATAACTTTTCCAAATGGAAACACAGTAGAATTTGGAAGAATACCAAGAACAGGAGTTACCTGGGATAATGAGTTCCAAGTCTTTAAAGTAAATAATGATGTAGAAGAGATAAGCACAAGAAGTGATGATATATCAATGGACTATGATTTCTTCCACTCACAAGAATTACCACTAATTGCGGGAAATGATTATACCGTCAAAATAAAACCAAAGGACATTAACCTTTGGATATCACGTTTATTTTTAGGAGATGCGGATGGTTTTTCAATTCTTTATTATCAAGATGTTGATAGCTTGGTTTATTGGGCAAATGAGGCAGCTTACAGGTGGAAATTACGAGGGATTGCCATTTGGTCATTAGGGCAGGAAGATATGCGAGTGTGGGAAGCATTACCCAAACAAATATGAATAATTCAAGGGTGTCTACAAAATGTGGTCACCCTTTTTATATAGAGGTTTTTAAAATTGAAGGGGGAAACTTTCTATGAAGGATATATGGAACTGGATACAAATCATCGTTACAGCACTAGGTGGATTTATTGGTTGGTTTTTAGGAGGGTTAGATGGCTTTTTGTATGCATTGATCATATTGGTTGTTGCTGATTATATCACTGGAATTATGTGTGCAATTGTTGATAAGGAACTATCTAGTGAGATTGGTTACCGAGGGATATTTAAGAAGGTATTAATTTTTATACTGGTAGGTGTCGGGCATATGATTGACACACATTTAATAGGGGATGGCAGCGTTCTTAGAACAGCAGTCATCTTTTTTTATTGCTCGAATGAAGGAATTTCCATGTTAGAAAATGCTTCACACTTGGGTTTACCAATACCTGAGAAGTTGAAAAATGCACTTGCTCAGTTACACAATAAGGGAGGAAATGAACAATGAATTTAAAACAATTATATTTAACGAAGAATGAATGTTACAAAGCTGGAAGGAAAATC